>WJJA01000439.1 GCA_014729955.1 bacterium | reverse complement strand
GTCCGGGGTTACCGCAAACCCGAGAACCAACACGAGAATCACAAACAGTCCTGAAAGCTTGCCCATGATACCGATGATGGTACCCTCCCTTCGTGAAACGTTGTTTGGTTGAATCTTTTACGGGACCGGCCTTTGCCGACGCCCCACCCTTCAAACTGTGGTTCACTCCGCACTTCAAAAGAGCCGTGTCTTTACAGGACAACTGCCTGCAAAACCGACCCTTCGCTGAAACATGATTGAAAAACAGACCTGATGGATGGTATGAAAGCGGTAACATGGTCGGGACGCACCGGGAACCGATCCGCTGCTCGGTTCTACCGACGAAACTTGTCCGGGCAGAAGATGAAAACAACATGCTTCGGACATCGGGGATGCATGCTGCACAACCACGCATCAATTCCTGCATGCGAAAGGGACCCCGACTGGTCGGAACATGCAACTGCGCCGTACCCGTTACCTGTAGTGTCCATCATGCGAAACAGCATAGGAAGGATAACATGTTAACCTTTGAGATTCAACCGAAATCAGAGAAATCTTTTCGATTTGCTATTCGACAACATTCTCACTACAAACGCAGGGATAAATGTTACGGAACACTTTACTCCCAATGTTTGTTGTTTGCGGTGAACTTTGTTGTCAGCACGTAAGAAGCAAAATAGTGTCAAATAGTTATGATGAATCTCCTTTGTCCCCAAACCGTCCTTTACGAATCGGCGCTACTTGTGACCCATGTCACAGATTGCTGTGATCTATTGTTAGGCCGATCTTGCAGTAAGTATGTTATATATTTCGCGTTTTTCTTTCAGAGCTAATGATCCGAATCTTGCCTGCAAAGGCTCTTCGCCCCATCTGGAGAGACTCCTGGCGGGGGATCTCTTTTTTGCGTGAATCCATTTCACGGTTTTGTTTATCCATGTCACCTCAGCAGCCGAGTGGTATCGCAAGGGGCATCCGCGCGCTTCAACAACTGGTTCCATACCCAGGAACGAGAGCCTGTCACACCCTTTCGGTCTGCCGAAGGTACTACCTTTCCGGATACGCTTTACGGTACAGCAGGGAGGTGTTCGAATCGTGTTCGAATGGTATGTGCAGGCGGTAAAAACTCACCCGATCATCAGCAGCGCGATTCAGGTTGCAATTCTCGGCACGATCGGCGAATTGCTCGCCGGTCGCATCCGACTGGGAAGGTGGTATCTTTTCGGGCCGGGACCGTGGCGGCTGCTTGCGAAAATCGTAGTCTGGGGATTCCTCGGCATTACGTTTAAATATGCGTTTACGGGCTTCTTCGGCTTTGTCGCCGCGATTGCTGACAAAGGGATCTGGCCGGCGGTGGAGGGCAGACTGCTATGGCGTGCACTGTCCGCTTCCGTCTTCACAAACATCCTGTTCGGTCCGATGATGATGCTGTTTCACCGCTGGACCGACAACTGGATCGAAAGCAAAGAGATGGACTGGCCCAGCCTGCAGAAGGCATGGTGGACCCTGATCTGGTTCTGGATCCCGGCTCACACGGTCACGTTCATCCTTCCGGATCATTTCCGTGTCGGCCTCGCGGCCTTGTGGGCCATCGTACTGGGGGTGATACTTGGTTTCTTTGCTCGTGCACAGCAGGCACGGGAAACGTAAGCCGTTCGTTCAGTTCCGATTAGTTTGATTGGCGCAGTGTTTCTCGGCGATTGAGGCAATAGGAAGAAAAGGGGCGAGGCTATTGATTTAAACCTAGCCGGCAGGCTACATTTCACCATTCTTTCAGGACGATCAGGGTGCAACAGGCGAGAACGCCCTGAGGGAGCTCGAACACTCATCAAGCTGGTTTGTTCCAACGGGAGGAAGAGATGAAAAAAACTTTGGTAGTAGTGATGATCATGCTGTTGGCGGTCGGCGGCTCGGCATTTGCTCAAATGAGCGGTTACGGCGCCAAGGTGGGCCTGGGCTACAATATGGCCGGTGGTGAAGATTCGGACGGAATAGATCCCGGCATCGGATTCGCGGTCGGCGGGTTTGTCGACTATGGATTTTCCGAAATGATCGGTCTGACCGGCGGGCTGCAGTACCTCAGCCGCAGCTACAGTTCCGAGAATCCAGTGGGTGATGACATCACAACCACGTATTCCTACATCAGCATCCCGATCGACTTGACCTACAAGATCGAGATGGAAGGCGACATGATGCCGTGGGCGTTCATCGGACCCGAGTTCGGCTTCCTGATGGGCGCTGATTCAGACGGTACGGATGTCTCCGATTTCACCTCTGGCATGGATATGGGCCTGAACATCGGCGCCGGCATGGCGTTCACGCCGCAGTGGGCGGTGGACCTGCGCTACTACTACGGCCTGACCTCCATCGACGACAGCGGTGCCGACTTGGATATCAAGCACGGCGGCATTATGTTCGGTGTGCGCTACAACTTCATGAAGTAACAGTACGGATTTTGAGTTGATCTTTCAGCCTGCGTCACAACGGCGCAGGTTTTTTCGTTGCGGTGGTTTTGAATACCGTGGACCCGAGAGAAATGCCCGGGACCTTTCATCCCGGGCATTTGCCGTACCATCTGGAGGCACGTTTATCAGGCGGCGGTTTCAAGCTCGGCTGACAGCGTGATCTTCGTGCCGGCCAGCGCTTTGGACACCGGGCAGTTGTCTTTCGCAGCCTTTGCCACGTCCTGGAATTCGTCTTCCGAGATCCCTTTTGCCTTCACACGAGTCCGCAGCGCGATCCCGGTGATGGCGAGGCCGCCGTCCGTCTGTTCGATCGTGACGTCGGCGTCCGAATTGATTTCGGGGTTGTCGATGCCTATTTCTCCCAGCAGCATGGACAACGCCATCGAAAAGCAGCCTGCGTGCGCGGCACCGATTAACTCGTCCGGGTTGGTGCCGCCTTTGTCGCCCAATCTTGAACCGGTGTCAAACGGTGCTTTCAATACACCGGAACCAGTACTCATCATCCCGGTGCCCTGTTGCAGTGATCCGTTCCATAACGCTGAAGCATGACGTGTAGGCATATTCATTCTCCTTCCGTTGTTGCTGTGGTGGTTGCGAGGCGAATGCATTCCGCCTCGCCCGCATTGCTATTTGTTAGGTAAGGCTTTCCTTGGTCGAATCAAAGGCAGATACGGCACGCACACCCCTCGAAGAGCGAAAGGCCGGTTTAAGATCGGCCGGCGAAATCGGATAAAAAACGTGCAGCCGCAGGACTTCGTGCGTAGAGCAGAGATGGAAGGTTGAAACGAATCAGCGGATTTGTGCTACTGCTGCCTGACCCAGGCGATGTAGTCGATTTCCGGGGGATCCATTCCCCCGCGCCTCAGGAGTGCGTTGATCTGAGAACGGTGGTGGGTGCCGTGGTTCAGAAGCTGCAGCAGGATGTCGCTGATGGTATGACGAAAGGTCTCGCCCTCGATGGACGTGTACTCGATCAGCTCCGACAGATCCATGTGCCCCAGTTCGATGACGATACGTTCCCAGACAGGTCGAACACCATGCCAGATCCGTTCGGTCTCGGCAAAATCGGATTGCTCGGGAAAGAGGTTTTCCGGTTGATGATCCATCCATCCGACGCGTTGCATCCACAATTGCTCGGCATGTACCAGGTGTGCATACAGGTCCGCCGCCGGCTGCACCAGCGGGCGAGTTGTGCTGAGGGTCGTGTGAATCCGGTCATGTGCCCAGAGATGGTATCGTATGAATGGATCGAACAGGTTCCGGCTCGCCATGTACGCGTTCCTTTCACGCCTGCAGGTCTAATCGGAGCATCCTACCGAACGGCAAAATATACGAAACCGGGTGCGTGAAGAGAAGCGGCCCAACCGACCGGCTGCAATTCATCCGACCGGGGCGGGCTCCAGGTCACGTGCGATGGCGGCGATGTTGCTCAGAACCATCAACACCAGGGCGGACAGAATCGAAACCAGCATCACGATCAGCGCCTGGCCATCCTCCATCACTCCGGGCACTTTACCGGTGACCGCGATCCAGAGGGCGAGGAGGTAGAGCAGGACCGACAGCCCGGTGATCCAGGGCCAAAGCCCTGCTGTGACCGGACGTACGGCCGGCGGCAGGATCTTTTTCCACAAGGGCAGCGGACGATGAATCCTCGTCGCGAAAGCCCATGTGATTGTGAAGATAATAACATGGCCGATGCCGCCGCCGGTGAGGAAAAGAAGGATGAACAGAAGCAGAAAGACCAGGGGGCCGCGGCGGAGATGGATACATCGTATCGACCAGAAGATCGCGATCAACGAGACCAGCATGGTCGCGATCCCGGCGCTGAGGTAGGTCGGCAAGAGGGTGAACGCCCCCTCGCTGCCGTGCTCCCACATCTGCATCGACGGTCCGATGGCGGGAATGAAAACTCCCTCCACCGGTTTGTTGCCCTGGAGCACTTCGAACAGACCGTGGTTGAATCCTGCCAACCCCAGGACGGTTCCAAAGATGGAGGTGGTTCGTGCAAGGGTACGATTCACAGGGTATCTCCTTACACCTTGTTATCCGGTTCGGTGAAGCCTCCCTCCGGAATGTAAATCTGCAACGTTCGCCGTGGTGCAACGATCAACCGATTGAGGCAGACCTGTATCAGTTTCCCTCTCCCTCATTCGGTGATACACTCCCCATCAT
>WJJA01000438.1 GCA_014729955.1 bacterium | reverse complement strand
GTTCTTCTTAGTCCACAGCCTTCACTCGCCAGTAGATGGTCTGATCGTCCGGCAATTCGTCCATGCCGTTCTGCAAGGGGATCAGCCCGCCCCCGCTGTTCTTTTCATTGCCGGGCGCCGGCGTGAAGGCAACGTTTTCCCGTATGAGTTCTTGACCACCACCCTTCTGCCGCAACCCTGCCAATGTCGACTCGACCTCTTCGATGAACAGGAATGTATCCGATGTTGTGTTGGACAGAGTCGTCTCGAACATTTCGGACAGGCTCCATTCCACTTCATAAATGACGGAATCGTCAGGATCCGGGTCGGTAGCAGGATTCCACTGCAGGGTGACGTTGTCTTCGGTGATCATTCCCCCATCGATCGGGTATGCGAGAGTGAAGGTATTCGGCGGTTCCCTGTGGTTCAGGCTGAAACTGCGCATACCGTCGGACCATGTGCCGGCCGTGTTGTCGTCCTGAGCTCGGACCTTCCACCAGTACGATTGATCATCAGGTAATTCCGTCCATACGATCGTTGTATCCGTCGTTGACGCGGAGTCAGCGTCATTGAACTCGCTGTCGGATGAAACCCACACGACATAGTCGATTGTATTATCCGGATCCGGATCACTGCTCTCATCCCAGGTCAGCGTGGGTGTGTGCGTATCCAGCACGGCACCGTCCTGTGGAGATCGCAACGCGAAGGAGGTCGGGGCTTCCGGTATGGAGATGTTAAAACTCCACCCTTCCCCGCCGGCATTCGACCAGGTCTCAAATCCACTGCTGTCAAATACTCGTACTCTCCAGTAGAGGGCAATGTTGTCCGGGAGTTCATCGTAACCTGTACTGTCAAACACGGTACGATCATTGGCCGGATCGGTCTTGTCCCCTTGTCCTCGTTCTTGGAAGGGGGTGATACCTCGGGGATCGTCCGGTGTACCATGTCGAAAATCACGAATGAGATTATCGATGGTCATATCCAGATCGGTGATCGTGAAGGAGGTTTCTTCGATGTAGAAGCTGTCCGCGTCGTAAAAGTCCGCCGACAATCCCCATTCCAACAGGTAAACCAGAGAATCTCCCGCACCGATATCGCTGTCCGTCGCGGCGCTCCAGTCCAGTGTCACCGTATCGTCAGGTACATAGGCCAGATTCTCGGGCGTCAGCAATGAGAAACCGCTCGGGATATGGGAAAAGATACGCTCCCATGCTGCCGTGTTATTGGTATAGTCCGCTTCGAATACACTCTGATCGCCATTGACTTCAGCATGCACAGTGTGCTCGCCGAAACTCCAACCGTCTGTCTCGACAGAGTAGCTGAAGCTCACCGATTCACCGGCTTCCAGCAGATCGATGGTTGTTGTCTCAAGATCATCGGTCGAACCGCCGGGGAACTCGATCCAGGCATGGAACGGTACGAGGAAGGCTTCATCAGACCCGTTGTTGTGTACCGTGATCTCAATCGACAGAGCCTCGCCGATCTCACCATCAGCGGGGGTAACTGCGATGTCCTGCTCCTCTATCATTAGATCTCGTACAGTGGACAGCACGAGGGATCGTTGGGCACGGTTATTCGTGTATTCGACTTCGTCGAAGGGTTGGTTGGGTCGAATCTTTGCGTAGATCGTCTCCAGTCCGGGTTGTTGATTTTGCCATGCATATTCCACCTGCGTTTCATCACCGACCGCGAGACCGCTCCGCTCTTCCGTGGTCAGAAGCATGCCGCCCTGCAGCGGATCGCCGTGCCAGAGTTCCACACGGAAACTGTCCGAATTGTGGAACCCGGCATTACGGACACTGCAGGTGAGGATGACTGTACCGTCGGGATGAATCGCGCTTGCGGTGATATCCTCATGCATGACTTCCACATCCGGCAACACTCGGCATGTCGAAGTGAAGGTGTTGTCCGTGGAATCGGTTTCACCATGCACATGGAATGCCCTGGCGAAAACGTGCAGCAGACCCGGGGACGCCTCCCAATCGGCTGCGATGGTTGTCGAGGATTGAGCCCCGAGGTTCGGCAGAGAAGCCTGGGTCAACAGCGCGGGATCCGCGGAATCCGGGTGCCCTTCGTAAAACCGTACCACCGAAAAGCCGGCCGGAGTGTCACCGGCGTTGCGGACATCAGCGTTGAAGGCAACCAACCCGCTCTCGTTGTAGTCTGACAAATCAACCCACAGAGAATCCATCACCAGGTTGGGCACAACAAACAGAGTCCTGTCGTCCGTATTGTTAAAGCGCAACCCGTCCTCAATCTGCTCCTCCGGATCGACGCGGACATACAGTTCCTGCTGCCCCGCTTCCGCCGTATAGGCGTGGGCAGCGACATGGGACTGGTCAGGATCAAGCGCGGGCACATTCACGGTTGAAAGCACCTGCGAATCGGATGAATCGGGATGCCCGATGTAGAATCGTGCGGTTGTTGCACTCCCCGTCACCGCACCCGCGTTCCGGATTGTCGCACGCACCTCTACCGCATCGCCCGCATCGGCGTAAAGATCGGTCTCCCGGCCGCCAATGAAGAAACGGATCGCATCTTCATCAAGTTCATAATCCGGTGCAATGGAACGGACCCCGTAATTCATTTCTCCCAGGCCGCCCTGGCTGTCCAACCCGCGCGCCTCAAAGCGAATGTCTTCGAACAGGAAGCTATCACCTGTTTCCAGGGTGTCGGCCAGATCCCAGCCCATGTTCATGACCAGAGCGTTGTTGTTGGCATCGATGACCGCTGTGGCCATCATGGAGTTATAATCATCCTCGATGATCGCCACCGGCGGCATCCAGTTGCCGACCTGCACATTGTAAGTGCTGGTGTAAAAATCCGTGTCCCTGTCGGCAAACTGTTTCCAGATCACCTGGATGATGTCCTGCCCGTCCACTGACGTCGCCTGCACAATCGGCTCGGCAATCTCCTGGTACCGTGACACCACCGTGTGCAGATCGCTCCATTGGCCGTTCTCCGGATCGTAGATCTGTGTCATGATCTTCCAGTAGGTGGTGTCGTCCTCCACCTCGGTCACATTCCAACTTGCGATAAAGCGATCGTCCGGCATTGACGCGACATCCAGGTCCGCAAGGTCCGTCCCCGCGGTGTTCGGCACCACGTCAGACTCCGTCCATTCACCGTCCTCATAGAGTGACCAGCGAAGCTCGGTGTCGTTGCTTTCCGGGCTTTCTATATCTCTGTCCTCGTCATACATCCAGACCGCGATTACGGTTTCATCCCCAAGGGAGGCAACCTTTGGGGTCAATACGGTGCCGAATGCCGTCTCGACCGACGCCGCTTCCGTCCATTCGCCCTGGCTATAGAGTACGTAGTAAAGATCTGTATCCATTGCATTTTCGATACCCGGAGTGTTTTGATGCACAAAGACGAGGACAGCCGCTGAATCAGGCAGCGCTGCAATACTCATCGAACCGTCACCGGTTGTATTCTGCGTGAGCTGGATCGGCTCGGCCCAATCACCCCCCTGGTAGAGTGATGCATAGATTTCAAGGGAATCCATTAAACCATAGAAATTTTCAAGGGTTTGTTCCTGGTTCAGGTAGTCTTGCATATCCGGAGCGGACCACACGGCCAATGCATCATCATTGCTTAAGTATTGTGCCGTTAGATTCGTAACTCCGGGATCGGACTCGAGCAGGTTCTCGGGGTCAGACCAATCCATACCATCCCATATGGAGTATTGAACTCTTGGATCGGGACTGGATTCACCGGGAAGAGTGTTGGCCTGAAAAACGACCATCGCGTTCCCGTTATGTGAAGCCGTCAAGGCAGGCATGCTGAGGATTTCCGGAAGTGTGTAGTCCACTTCTTCCAGTAAGTTCTGCAGATTTTCAGAAAGGATATAGTCGCTTGGGAAGTTTGACCAGTATCCAACAGACCCGGACCAGAATTCGGTTTGCCAGGGACCGATATAGCCGTAAACCACTACGGGAAGGTCAACCGAATAGTAGAGATCTCCCGTCGTTCCTTCTTCAGATGTGTATTCGATCAGGTATTCAAGCAACAGAGTTGGTGTAATCTGTCCCACTGCACCCATGATCGGCGGGAAGGTGCGCACGGATAACGCCACTTCCAGCGCGATACCAAGACCCGGAGTAATGGATGCGTTTGAGACTTCAAATCCATTCACCTCTTCCGGCTCTAATTCAGCATGTAAATTCAGGCTCCCTTCAAGGCTTAGATTTGCTGCCAATGTGACTTGAAGAATGGCTGCTTGAGCCAACACAGCCTCAATTGACGGCAGTTCCACGCCTATCGAATTGTTCCAGTCAGCTTCTGCGTGAAGCAGTTCGAGCTGTTGGCTGAGCTGACCGCTGAAGCTAAAATATGAAGACGCCGAAAGACCAACGTCGCCGATATCAAGTACGACGAGATCATCCCAGTCCATATCGCCATAGAACATACCGTCACCGTAGTGGAGACGGTATCCCAGGCCGATGGTAAACTCCGGTCTGAAATTGAATTGTTTTCCCCCGATAAATTCAACATCGTCTGGAATGCCGGCATCGCTTTCCAGCATTCCATCCCAGTTTCCACTCGGAATATTATGGAG
>WJJA01000437.1 GCA_014729955.1 bacterium | reverse complement strand
CTGACGCCGGGGCGTACCGGCATCATGCGGAGCGCGCCGTACCAGCCGATGCCGTCCGGATAGGTTCGTGAGAAACTGACACCGGTCGGGATATCCGGGATCAGGGGGGATACGCCGAAGAGATTCCATTCGTCCACCTTGAAGCCACGGTACCACTCTTCGTCCGAAACCCAATCATCGTCCTGGTAGCCTTGAGCCGGTAGATTGCCTGCAAGCAGGAAAACGCAGGCGATTGCTACAATCCATTGAATCGATCTATGCATGCAGGTTTATCCTTCTATCAGCTCGGACGGCTTGCGTGTGTCTTTTACACGGTCGGTTCGGTGCGAAGTTGCCGTCGTCGCGGGATCCCGGGGAGAAAGGTCACACCTGTAATCTAGTGTAAATCCATCCGATATGCATTGAATGGGGTAAAATAAATCCTTCCGGGGGTGCTCCGGCTTGCGCCCCGGCGGGTAAGACCTTCCCGCATGGAAGTGATCCCCGCTACGTTTCAAGAGAGGAAAACGGCATGGTTGTCGAGACCATGCCGTCTTATCAGCAATATCAACGGTGCCGCAAAGCGATCTACTCGAGGATTTCCAGCGCTTCCGGCGCTGCGACCATCAGGGTCAACACGCTCTGGTCGAACCAGTCGATGAAGGCTTTCATCTCTTCGAACGTGAGCTCATCGACGAAAGTAATATGTGACAGCATCACAAGATCCTTGTCGCCGTCCAGCGCAAACTGTGCCGTATTCAGAGAACTGTTTAACTTCCAGACCAGGTCGTTCAATTTCTGGTTGGACCCGCTCTTGTACTCGGACTTGACCGTGAGAAAGATGTTGGCAATGATACGGTCGAGCCCATCTGCCGACACCTTGGGTTGAAGCGCAATGATAAACGATTCACCCTTCACGCTCAACCAGTTTTCACCCTGGTTGTGGATTGTCATATCCTGTTTTTCCAGGAAACTGATAAACTTTTTCGTAAACTCCGCATCGTCATCGCCGTTGTACTTGAATGCCTTGCTCGCCAATGCACCGTCCGCTGCACCAAGCACCATGACTGCAAGCATCAGAATCCAGACCAACGCTGCGCCCATCCCGCCTGACCGCATCATCTTTCTCCTCTCTGTTTCCTGCGTATGGAAGTGTTTTGAAAACGGAAGCATGCTCATCAGGAAAGTAGACCGCATTTGACGGCAGAACAAGTGCGGTCTCCGTGTTCAGCGATGCTGCGACCTCGCCGTGCAGAGGAGGGCGGAACGGGCAGCGGGGTGAGGCTGAAGGCTTGCCTCGAGCATCGCCCGTTAGCCCGAATATTTCATGAATGGAGAGAGCATTCTTTTCTAAAAACTATAGTAACAATAAGATCATATCACGACATGCCGTTTTTCTCCGGCACAGATTGTGTCCAGGCCAAACTCATTTTTTCATTCCCCTTCCGACGGTCCCAACGGTGTCATCTGCTTTGTTCCGAAGGATTCGCGGTATTGCCATACAGCTTCATCCTTCGTGCCTCACATCTGACACAGTTTGAACTCGTGAAAGATTCGGGTTAGGGAGCCGCTTGCTTGATAACTCCTGCTTCAAGCGAAATCCATGAGTTAAAACTCGCTATTCGTGATTATCCAAGATACACCGAACCCGGTTCGATCATCCGTCCCGACGGGATGTATTCCAGGCAGTGCGCCATCCAGCCGGTCTGGATCGCGAGGGCGAACGGGATTGGAAACGACGCGGTCGGCAGGCCGAGCGGGTGGTACACAAGGCCGGTGACCGCATCGACATTGGCGAAAATCCCACGCGGGCCGAGTTTCGCCTCCACCTCATGCTTGACCGCACCGTACACCTCCCACAACACGCCATGCCCGGTCGCACGCAGCATCCGTTCGGCGAGGGGTTCAAGCGCGCGTGCACGTGGATCGTGGGTCTTGTAGACACGGTGCCCGAAGCCGGGGAAACGGAAGCCCTCCTCAAGTTTGCGCCGGGTCCAGGCGCGGGCGTGGTCGAGGACGGCTGTTGTATCCACCTTCTCTGATAAACCCGGTGCACCCTCTTGACGGGCCTGGTTGGCCCGACTGGCTCCGCTAGTCGGGTTTCGTGACTCTACCCCTGCGGCAGTGCCGTCGTTCTGAACTCGATCCGCCTTCTCTGAAAAACCCTGGGCACGCCCCGGGCCACCCAGCGAAAGGGCATGAAACATCTCGAACGCGTCCTGGTTGGCGCCACCGTGCAGCTTGCCGGAGAGCGCGCCCATGCCCGCCAGCACCGCGCCGCCCAGGTCCGCGCCGGTGGAGATCACCAGCAGCGCCCCCAACGCCGCAGCATGGAGGCCGTGCTCCGCCTGTACGATCAGTGACACTTCAAACGCCCGGCACTCCTCCTCGGATGCCTCGCGCCCGAGTGCCTGCCACAGGAAGTTGGCCGCAAAGCCGAGGTGCTCCTTCGGCGGCAGGGGAGGCTGACCCTTCAGATGACGAATCGCGGCAGCGGCGAGCGCGGCTGTCCAGGCGAGGATACGCGCCGGCCGTTGCCATTGCGCGTCGAGTCGGGTGTTTTCGAGGTCCGGCATCATGCAGGCGGCGACGGACAACATCGTGCGGTACTGCATCAGCGGGTGCGCATCGGTCGGGAGCCACTGCAGCACCGCGAGCGCATCCCTGGGCGGTGTACGCCAGGCGCGCAGTTCACGGTCCCAGGCGTCCCACTCGGCGCGATTCGGCAGTTCGCCGTGCATCACCAGGTAGGCGACCTCTTCAAAGTTCGATTGTTCGCACAATTGTTCCAACGGATAGCCGCGATACCACAAACGCCCGGCCCGGCCGTCGATACGTCCCACCGTGGTTTCCCCGAAACGGAGTCCTTCCAGACCTCGTCCGTACGTCTGAGTATCGATTGTACGGTCTTTTGTACCGATCATCTCGCCTCCATCGGTACGTAAGATCGTTCCTCGGGTCCGGCATAGATCTCGAGCGGACGGAAGAGACGGTTATGCGCCAGGTATTCACGCACCCGTGCGACCATACCCGCAACACGGCCGACCGCATACAAACAGGGCACCATCTCCGGTTCGGAGCCGAGCAGGTGAAACAGCACTGCGGAGTAGAGGTTGATGTTGGCATGCACGCCCTTTTGCGCCAGGCGCGATGTCACCTCGTCCTCCACCGCTTCCGCGACGTCCACCAGCATCTTTTGACCCTTCTGATCGGCCAAGGCGCGCACCTGTTGCTTGATCTCCTCAACACGCGGGTCCGGTTGACGATAGAGCCGATGTCCGAAGCCGGGGATGCGCCATCCCTGCGCGAGCATGCCGCGTGCCCAGGCACGTGCCACATGCGGGTCGCGCAGCTTCAGCAGTTCATGCAGCACATATTCGCCTGTGCCGCCCTGTTTCGCGCCTCGCAAGGCGCTCAAGCCGGCGACGATGTTGTAATAGGGGTCCGCGAGCGCACTGCCGACGACCATGCCGGTGAAGGCGGGGGCATCGAGGCCGTGGTCGGCGTAGAACACCCACGCCATGTCCAGGCGCGCGGTTTCTTCCGGGGTCGGTTCACGGTCGTTGATCGCTTCGAGCAGGCCGGCGGCGAGGGAACAGTCGCAGGCCGGGTCGCCGGCGGGCAGACCGCGACGGTGACGGGCCACCTCGCCGACAAGACGTGTCAGCTGACCGACGATTTCCAGATCCTGCCAGTGACGGGTACCGTACCGGTCCTCGTCGCTCGACATCATGAAGCATCCCAGCGCGGAGACGCCGGCACGCAGCAACCGTGTCGGGTGAGTGTCGCGCGGCAGATTGCGTACCACGTCCACCACCGGCGCGGGGATGCGTCGCGCCTCGCGCAGCCGGTCACGGAACCCGGCGAATTCGTCCGGGTGCTCGTCGGCCTGTTTGCCCTCGATCAAGAGGAAGGCGACCTGCTCGTAGGTCTGCGTCCGTGCCAGGTCCACCGCCGGTACTCCGCGGTAGTAGATCCCGCCGCCCGCCGGGTCGACCCACGCGACACGAGTCTCGCAGGCGATCACCCCTTCCATGCCCGGCCCGGTTTCAGTGGTCACCGGCCAGGTGAGCGAAGGCTCGCGCCAGTTGTAGGCTGAAGTGATGGTCTTGTTCATAGGTTGACCGGCTTGTTCCATGAGGGAATAACAGGAATCCTGCCGTCAAACATACAAGCGTTTCGGGGTGTCGTGCAGATCAGCACCCTGAGTTCCATCGGGAGAGGGAGTTCGTCTTCGAGACGGGAATGCGGGTTCGTATATTATCAGCCTATGGATGAAAACTACCCGGATATTCGCAAGCATCGTGCAGAGCTGGACAAGTGCGTGACCTGCGGCATCTGCCACGATGTCTGCCCGACCTACAAGCTGTCCGATCGTGAGTTGCTCAGTCCGCGCGGGCGCATTGTGCTGCTGCGGCGTCTGCTGGACGGCGACATCGAACCCGAGGAGATCGGGCCGGACGCCTTCGATTTCTGCACCCTCTGCTATGCCTGCCAGACAGCCTGCCCGGCCGGGGTGAAAACCGACCTGCTGTTCATCGCCGCGCGCAAAACCCTGGCCGACTACAACGGTATCGATAAGACCAAGCAGCTGGTGTTCAAGACGCTGGAAAAGCCGAACCGTGTTGCGCTCGCGGTCGGCGCCGGCTCCCTGGCGCAGAAGATGCTCGGGCGCAAAGCCGTGGACAGCATCGCGGGCGGGATGCATGTACCGAAGTTGCGTTCGAAGCCGACACTTCGAGAACTGCCGCCGGTGGTGCCGCCCGCAGATGGTGGTGAGCCGCGCTATCGAGTCGGGTTCTTCATCGGCTGCGTGGCCAATTACGTGGCATCGGCCCCCGCGCTCGCCGCCATCGAGGTGCTGAGTCGACTCGGCTGCGAGGTGGTGATCCCGCAGGCGCAGGTCTGCTGCGGAGCGCCGGCCTTTAACAACGGCGATTACGATACCGCACGGCGCCTGGCGGAGGTGAACCTGCAGCTGTTCCGTGACGCTGGTATCGACTATATCGTTTCTCCGGACGCCACCTGCGGCGGGGCGTTTTCGCATGAGATTCCCGAACTGGCCGAGGAGCTCGGCGACGAATTGTGGCACCTCGCGCATGAGATGCAGGAGAAAACGATCGACTTCCCGAGTTTCGTGCTGGAGCATCTTGACCCGCAGTTTGATGACACCGGAGCCCCGCCGATCGAGGTGACCATCCATGATTCCTGCCATTTGACCCATACCAAAGG
>WJJA01000436.1 GCA_014729955.1 bacterium | reverse complement strand
GACGCACACCCTGTTCGTCCCATGCTGTAGATCCGTCTGCTCCGGAGATCTTCTGGATGTAGGGCCAACCGCTGAAACCGGTGGTCCGATTGTCGACCCAGGATACAAACGCATGCCCGTCCTCATAAAAGACGACCGGTTCGTTCCCGTTGCCGTTCAAGCCCACCGAAATCTCCATGCCGTGCCCCGGCAGCAGCAGATTGCCGCTCTCCGTATCCACCAGTCGTGCATACAGGCCGCCCAGGCTCACGTCCCTGTGGATGTAGGGCGCCCAAAGTTCTTGCGTGCCCGGGGAGAAACTGAACGCGGTCTGCTCCGGGCTGCCTTCCGCGGAGATGGTCGCTGCTTCGGACCATACATCGACACCGTCGCTGTCGATACGCTGAAGCTGGTGGAGCATTTCGCCGGTGCTGCCGGTCAAGCTCCAGGCGAGAAACAACCCGTCGTCGCCTGTGGGCTGCATCTGCATCTGCGAAGGGGACTGTTCGGATTCCAGCACCGTTTGACCGGCGAGAGAATTGCCGTCAGTGTCCCAGTGCAGACTGATGCTGCCCTCGGATACTGTGAACCGCTGTGCTTTCAGATCCCACTCGGTGCCGTTGGCGCCCGAGCCGGTCCATCCGACAAAAGTGCTGCCGTCCTCGTGCAGGATGGACGGATTGTACAGGGTCTGTGATCCTTCACTGTCGGCGATCAGCACGCCGTTTTCGTTCTGCAGGTAGTTGCCGTCTCCATCGAACAGCTGTGCTTTGAGTGTATACCCCTGGTCGGAAATCCATACTGCGTGGGTAGCATCACCGGTGGTTGCCAAAGCGAGAGATCGCTGGTGCAAACCGTCCTGCGCCGCGAGCACCGCTTCGTCCCAGCCGAGCGAACCGTCAGGCTGCAACGATTGCAGGGACCCCTGGATCGGTTGCCCCCATGCGGACCAGCCAAGAACGATTGATCCGTCAGTGTGCTGAACAGCATCGTACGAGCCGTAAACATCGTAGGCGATTTCCACGCCGCCGGTCGTCCATGAACGATCGCCGTCAGAGTCGATTCGTTGTGCCAACAGACGGCTGCCGTCGAGCCACGCAGCGATCACTCCGCCTTCCTGATTCGGAAAGAGCTTCATATCCGTTTCTATCGCCAATTCTTCCACGATGTTCACCCCGGCGTCGCCCCACAGGCGGGTGCCGTCATCGGCCAATTTCTGTACATACAGCTCGGTCACCCCGCAGGCGCCCAACCCGCAGAAATAAGTAGACCAACCGACCGCCCATTCACCGTTTTCGAGCGGGAGCACCACCGGTTTGGCTTCCACACGCCGATCTGCGCTCACCTGCACACCGCCTTCGGTCCACAGGGCGTTGCCGTCGCTGTCATACAGCTGCGCGTAGATATGAGAAAGGCCGCCGCGTGCATCTGTCCAGGCGATCAAACGCTGTCCCGCATCGTTCCCTGCAATCCCTTCTCCGGACCAGGTAACGTGACGTCCCTGCCGCACCGGGACCCCGTTCTCGGGACTCCACAGGTTGAATTCCGCCAGGGACGGCACCGCTGCGAAAATACTCAGCAACCCGATCGATATATATCTCTTGAAACCGTTTTTCATGGTTGACCTCCCGGGTCAGTCCTTACTCAATCCGCCGGCGTTCGGCGTGCAGATCGTCGAAGATCATCTGATCCATAAGTTAGGAATTCCAAACACCAAATGCGGAGTCTGCTGCCGTTTAGATGCATCTCGCAGGGAGTTGATCGTATGCTTCGCTGGGATACTGCTCCCCGGGCGAAGGTACGCACAGGCCCGCGTTCTATAAGTACTCTGCAGGCGGTCGTGTAATGTGTCATGCCGGCGAAACAAACCTTCGCAGAACGGTATTGCCGATCTGTTTCGGGTTGCGAGAAGCTGAATGGTCTGCTGCGACGCCCTGTATCAATGGTGTCCGGTCCATAGGCAAACAGTGTTCTTGCAAGCGTCTGTCTTGCGCTTGGCGGACTCCCTGCGTAGCTTGCCGAAGATCGTAACTTCCGCAATCATCACTGACCGAACGGACGATACCATGAAACGCGTTCTCGTAACCGGTGCGGCGGGCTTCCTCGGCAGTCACCTCGTCGACCGTCTACTGGATCAGCGGTGTGAAGTGATCGGACTCGACAACTTCTTCACCGGATCACGAGACAACATTCGTCATATCCTGCACAATGATTATTTTGAGCTGATTCGGCATGACATCGTCCAGCCGATCCTGCTGGAAGCGGACTGGATCTTCAATCTTGCCTGCCCCGCCAGCCCTGTCCACTACCAGTACAATCCCGTAAAAACGGTAAAGACGTCGGTGATGGGCACCATCCACATGCTGGGGATGGCCAAACGGGTCAAGGCGCGCATCCTGCAGGCTTCCACCTCCGAGGTGTACGGTGATCCCGAAGTGCATCCCCAGCGTGAGGAATACTGGGGCAATGTGAATCCGATCGGCATACGCAGTTGTTACGACGAGGGCAAACGTGCCGCCGAGACCCTGATGATGGACTATCACCGGCAGAACGGCGTGGATACACGCATCGCGCGCATTTTCAACACCTATGGTCCACGCATGGCATTGGACGACGGACGTGTTGTTTCCAATTTTATCGTGCAGGCTCTGCGCGGCGAACCGCTGACCTTGTACGGGGACGGCAGCCAGACGCGCAGCTTCTGCTTTGTGTCCGATCTGATCGACGGGCTGATGCACCTGATGCACTTCCAGGGTGAAGACTGCCATGAACCGTTCAACCTTGGAAATCCCGAGGAGTTCACCATCCGTGAGTTGGCCGAGGAAATACGGCGGCAAATCGGCTCCTCGGTGGAAATCGTGCATAAACCATTACCGGAAAACGATCCGCACCAGCGCAAGCCGGATATCACTCGAGCACGTAACAAACTGGAATGGGAACCCTCGGTGCACCTGGCGGACGGGTTGAAAGACACGATTGTCTATTTCGAGACGCAGCTGACAACAGAGTCGCCGAGCAACTGTTGAAGCGGTTCTTTCCTTCAACCCGCCGCCTCGTCCCACCCCCGTCTCTTCGGTTGAACTGTTCCGCCGACACTCGTATGTTAGGTGGACTTATGGTTCAGACGCAGCCGGGCTTCCTCATTTTGATACAGCATTTGAACCGTGAAGCGTAGTCGCGAGCCGCACCAGGCCTGAAAACCCTCATCGCATTCACGAAGACTTCCGGGGATGTAAACCATGAAGCTGAACTTTTCCAAATACCACGGCGCAGGCAATGATTTTGTCATGGTGGACAACCGCACGGACGACCGTCGGCTGTGGGACGCATTATCCCCTGAAGTGATTGCACATCTTTGTCATCGCCATTTCGGTATCGGGGCGGACGGTCTCATCATGGCGATCAAATCCGGCGGAGACACGCCGTACACCATGGGCTACTTCAATGCCGACGGATCCCGTGCAGAGATGTGCGGCAACGGCCTACGCTGTCTGGTGCGTTTCCTTGACGATCTCGGCGAACCGGTGCGTGATATGGAAGAAATCCGGATCATGACCGGAGCCGGACCGATTGCGAGCCGTTTCAATCCCACGGACGACAACCTGATCCAGGTCGCTATGCCGATACCCCGGTTTGAACCGGAACGTGCCAAGATCAGCGTAGACGCTGAGCATGCCATCGATCACCAGGTCTTCATCCCCGGCGTTGAAGAGCCGGTGATCGGCACGGCCGTCGGTGTCGGTAATCCTCATTTCGTGCTGTTTCGACCGGACATGTGGGACGGTTCAGAGGTGCATGACATCGGGTACCGTCTGGGCATCCACGAAGAACTCTTCCCGGAAGGCGTTAACGTGGGCTTTGCGCGCAAGGAAGGGCAGAACCATATGGCTTTGGTGGTGCACGAACGCGGAGTCGGGCCTACGCTCGCCTGCGGATCGGGTGCCGTCGCCGCCGTCGGTGCAGGCATCGCCACCGAACGCTTTGAGCTTGAACAGCGTGTGCAGGTGCGCATGCCCGGCGGTGTCCTTTTCGTCACCATTGGCTCGCAATGGTCCTGGGCGCTGCTGGAAGGTGAAGCGGTGCATGTCTTCTCGGGTGAAATCGACGTCTGAGGCATAGCCCGAATATTTCATGAATGAAGAAAATATTCTTTTCTAAGTGCTATATTAACAAAAATATAGTGTCGCGCTATATGGTTTTGCTTCGGCACAGAATGTTTTCAAGGCGAATTCATCTATTCATTCCCCCTTCGGGCGGTCCCAACTGCGTCATCTGCTTTGTTGCGAAGGATTCGCGGTATGGCAATACAGCTTCATTC
>WJJA01000435.1 GCA_014729955.1 bacterium | reverse complement strand
GTACTGGGATATGGGCGGCGGGTATGCGTCACGCAATACTCTCAATTGGGCGTACCTGCCGGGCGAGCAGACCTGCCCGACTTTTGACCAGTACGCCGAAGCGATCTGCCCGGTGCTGATGAACGGACCGTTCCAGGCGAACGAGATTCCGCAGCTGTTCATTGAGCCGGGACGTGCGATTGTCGATGAGCCATTCTCGCTGATCACCCGTGTCGCCGCACAGAAACGTCTGCCGAGTGGTGCGCGAGGGGTCATCCTCGACGCCGGCATGAACATCCTCTCCTCGGTGCAGTGGTACCGTTACCAGCTGCAGACCGCCCAGGACAGCGGCACGATGGTCGAGGATACCGTGGTCTACGGTGGCCTCTGCATGAATATCGACGTGCTGAATCCGTCAACCGGTCTGCCGCCGGTACGACGGGGGGAGCTGCTGGTGATCCCCCATGTCGGTGCGTACAACCTGTCGCAGAGCTGGCAGTTTATTTACCTGCGCCCTGCCGTGGTGGCAATCGAGGACGGTGACATTTCGGTGATCAAACGAGCCGAGACTCGTGAGTACGTGCAGGAGTTCGAGGAACTGCCCGAACGGTTCCAGGTCAACGGTTCATCCGGGAACTGATCGATGCCGGCGACGCCGACAAGCGATCCGGGCCTCCAGGCGCCGACGGGCCGAACCCGTTCATGGGCACGGCCGCCGAATCGAACAGGCGGTGCGATTGAGAAGCTGCTGCGTGCTACGCTGAACAGCTACGCGGTGCTGGTGTTCACGTCGCATCCGGTACCCGCGGTAATGGTGCTTCTGGCGAGCTTTTACCACCCGGTAGTCGGCGGGATGGGACTGATCGGTGCGTTGCTCGCCACCATTACCGCACGCTGGCTGCAGGCGAACGAGGAGGCGCTGCAGGCGGGGATCTTCGGGGTCAGCGGGCTCCTGGTCGGTCTGGCGATGGGCATGTATGCGCCGGCGTCACTGCGGATGTGGACCTTCCTGCTGCTCGGAGCGGTCCTGGTCGGTATCCTGGCGGTCTTTCTCGGCAGCTACCTCGCACGATACGACATGCCGATCCTGTCCGCGCCGTTCATGATGGTGATCTGGCCGGTTCTTCTTACCATTGGAGTTGAACGGCGCACGGACAGCGGCTTCCTGTCGGTCGGGATGCTGGGAGGGCTGGACCATTGGCTCGCCGATACCCTGCCGGAAGGGGTCTACACATACATCGAGATGTTCGGCAATATTCTCTTTCAGCACAACCTCATCTCAGGCGTGCTGGTCATCCTTGCCATCGCTCTCTATTCGCGCATTTCGACGGGCTACGCCCTGTGGGGCGGTCTTCTCGGACTCGCAACCCATTTCTTCTTCACCGGCGGCCTCGATGGCTTCAACGGTCTGAACTACGTGCTCACCGCGCTAGCATTCGGCGGTTTCTTCATCATCGCCAACCTGCATGCTTTCCTGTTCACAACCATTGCGGCGATTGCGGTCGGCATGGTGAACCTGGCGACGCAGGAGGTGCTGGATGTGATCTCGAACGGCGATGAAGCGATCCCGTCGCTGGTGTTTGCATTTAATGTGATCACTTTAACGTTCCTGTTCCCGCTCAAGATCACCCTTCAGCCGCATCAGCGGCGAGATCTGCTGCCGGTCCCGCTCGCGGTGATCCGCAGCCCTGAGGCGAATCTGCGCTGGTATCGTCGCTGGCTCTCACGCCGTCACCGCCAAAAGACCATGCTCACGTTGCCGTTCATGGGAGAGTGGACAGTCTTGCAGGGGCATGACGGTGAATGGACCCACAAGGGCAAAGGCCGCTACGCCTGGGATTTTGTCGTCCGAGATGGAGAGGGCAAACAGTTCGACGGCTTCGGGTTGCAGGTCACCGACTACTATTGTTTCAGCCTGCCGGTCCTGGCGCCTGCTCCCGGGACTATCTTCAATGTGCAGCATACGGTTGAAGACAATCCGCCGCGCAGTGAATCAATCGAGCAGAACTGGGGCAATCACTTGATGATCGACCACGGCAACGGAGAATATACGCTGCTGGCGCATTTCCGGCAGCACAGCATCACGGTCGCCCCGGGACAGCATGTCCAACGCGGGCAGATTCTTGGCTACTGCGGCAACAGCGGTCGCTCACCGGTGCCGCATATCCATATGCAACTGCAGTCGAAACCGGAGCTCGGAGCCGACAGTCTGCCCGCAATGTTCAGCGAAGGGGTACGAAACGGAGAAATAGAAATCGCCCTTTCGCCTGATAAAGAGGATCGTCTGAAACCGGTGGACCTTGACGGAGAGGCGGAGTTGACGCTGCTCGGCCATGAAGGGGAACGCCGGCATTATCGCTGCAGCGGAAACATGTTCAAACGTCATGAAACCCTGCATTTTTCCACCGATGCCTGGGGCGTGCCGGCCATCAAGAGCGACCGTTCACTCTGGTATATCATAGACACTCCGCATTTCCAGGAGCTGATTCCCGATTACCGCACGTTTCCGTCGCTGCTGGAACGGTCCAGCTGGATACGTGCGATCGGTGAGTCGCTGGTGCTGCCGAAACAGTTGAAGGTAGGCTTGCAGTGGAAGGGGGGGCGTGTGTCGGAACACAGCGGCGACTTCTGGACAGTGCAGAGCAACGGGCGACGTCTTCTGCTTGACACACGCAGCCAGGTGATCCGGTCAATCGAGTTGATCGAGCCCGCCGGCAGGAGTTGTGAGCTTGAAGGTGTCGAGTTCCCGGAATAGCTCGAATATTTCACGAGTTCAAACTGCGTCAGATGTGAGGCGCGAAGGATGAAGCTGTATTGCAATACCGCGAATCCCTCGCAGCAAAGCAGATGACGCAGTTGGTACCGCCCGAAGGGAGAATGAATAGATGAGTTTGGTTTGGACACAATCTGTGTCAGAGAAAATCTGTATAACGTGATATTAAATTATTGTTAATATAAAATTTAGAAAAGAATATTCTCGCGATTCATGAATTATTCGAAATAGGGCTGTTCCGACAGGTCTCCGGATCTGACGGCCGGTGTTGATTGCTGCATGTCCGATAAGTGTCGGCATCGCTTGCGGCGACAGGCAAATATAGTGGCCTGATCCACTCGGCAGGCAGGCCGGCGTCCGGCTGACAGG
>WJJA01000434.1 GCA_014729955.1 bacterium | reverse complement strand
GTTCCAACTGTGTCATCTGCTTTGTTCCTAAGGATTCACGGTATTGCAATACAGCTTCATCCTTCGCGCCTCACATCTGACACAGCTTGAACTGGTGAAATATCCGGGCTAACGCCCCGGGTGTCCTCCTCGACTCCCGCCGGCAAAGGCCCGACATCACCGCACCTTTCCCCCTTCCAGGCGGTGCCACCATTCCCGGAAATCCGTGCAGAGACCGTCCTCGTTCATTTCCACCTGCAGGATGCCGTCAAGACGCACCGCTTCGCCGGATTGAATGCGTTCGAAGGTCGCGGACCAGTGGGAATAGCCGAAAATCCCTTCCACGGCAAGAATGGTATAATCAAAGCGGATGTTCCTCTGGTAATGGGGGACTTCTTCCCAATAACGGCGGATGCCGTCATGACCGGTAAACGGTTCGGAAAAGGGTGTTTCGTAGTAACGCGCATCATGGGCGAAGAGTGCCGTGGCGGCCTGCGGATCCCGCTCTTCCCAGGCCGATTTGTAGCGTGCCAGCCAGCGTTCGAACGTTTCCAGGGTCATGGTCGTGTTCCCCTTTGTCGGCGGTAGCTGCCGTGCTCAGCTCGCTCTATTACGCCTCCCGATCTGCTTCGCTCCAATCAATCCGACCACCCCGACCGGCAGCAGCAGCACCCATTGGATCAGGAAGACCCCGTACACGATGCTCATCAGCACAAAGAGCAGCGCGAACAGGACATACGGCAGACTCATCACTGCGGCAAGCTGTTCCGTGGCATATCGGTCCGGCCGCAGGGTGATCAGGAAAAAGACAGCCGTTGTGAAAAAAAGGGTGATGGTCACAAGATGCCAGACCGTGTGCAGGATCGCCTTGTTTTCCAGGTTGAATTCCAACGCCCTGAAAGGCGTCATCACCTCTGGTCCGCCGACAAACGTATGGACCAGGGCGGAGAGCAGGTTCAGGATTGCAGCCGCAAGCAGCGTCTTGTACATGGAGTCGGTCCCGGTTTATTCCTATCGCCGACAGCATTCGATCTGGGTTACCTGACGAGAAATGTACGGAGTCGTGTTTTCAAGAAAAATGGAGTCTCCCACCCTTCAATCGCTTTTCGAGAGCCCGCTGAGGCCGAATGAGAGCTTGAAGCAGGACGGCTTTTCATCCCGTGTTGACGGGGCGATGACATACAATCAATCACCCTGCACGGCATCTCCCGGAAACGTACAGAATTCCATCTTTTCACCATTCTCTCATCTTCATACAACTTACTTTGGGAATCAGACCACACGGGAGGAATTGTCATGACGAGCGGGATCATTCCAATGCGCGGGTTGCTGCGTGGCTTTTACAGCAACCGCGGGCTTTCTCTTTGCCTGATTGCTGTTCTTACGGGTTTGCTCGTCCTGAGCGGAACAGCGTATTCGGGCATTGGCGAAACCGGGGAACATGTGGGGACTTCACGCGGGGACACTCTGGCCGAGAACTTCATTGGTGCTGGGGAGACTGTCGACATTCGCGGCGTGCTGCTGGGTGATCTGATTGCGGCGGCGCGAAGCATTGAAATCGACGACAGCATTGAGGGCAACATCTACGCCGCGGCACGAAGCATCTACCTGAAAGGCAATACCGGCGGAGATGCGCTCATGTTCTGTCAGGACATGGAAATCCTCGGCAACGTAGGCAGTGACATGCGCGGCGCCTGCGAAGACTTCGTCCTCGAAGGGCATGTCGGACGCGACTTGATGATGGGCGCGAGAACCGTTACGATCACCCGTGACGCTTCGGTGGAGAATGACGTCTTTATCGGAGCGGAGGTGCTGCGGATGAACGGTCGGATCGGGCGCAAGCTGCTGGCCGGTGTGGAACGTCTCGAAATTTCAGGCGTGGTCGAAGGCGATGTGGAAGTCTGGGCGGAAACCGTGGAGATCAGGGGCGACGGCCGGATCATGGGCGACCTCGTGTATCATGCTGAAAAGCCCTACCCGGACGAGGCGAACTGGGCAGACGCCGTGGAAGGCGAAATCATCTTCAAGGCTTTCACCCCCGAAGAAATGGAAGAGGCCTCGGAGTGGCCGGGGCTGATCTGGACCTTGTTGGCCGCACTGATCACTGCCGTGGTGATGATCGCGCTTTTCAAGGGACACCTGAAAACCACGCTGGAAAACTTCATCGAAAAGCCACTGCCGACCATCGGGATCGGGGCTCTCGGGTTGATTGTCACCCCGATTGTTTCCGTGTTGCTGATGGTACTCGTGATCGCGCTGCCGCTCGGTTTGATGCTGCTTGCGCTTTACGTGAGTTTCCTCTATCTCGGATGGGTGCTTTTCGCGGTGATCGGCGGAACATGGCTTTGGGCCGTCCTCCGCAAAGGCGACACAAATGTCTGGCTCGGCGGTCTCCTCGGCGTATTCGTACTGTGGCTGATCGCCCTGATCCCCTTCCTCGGCGCCCTGGTTTGTATCTTCGCCACCATCGCCGGCATGGGCATGCTGATGACCGGCGTGTACGGTGTCTTTCGTCCGAACAAGATGATTGCAGCGGGCCTTGAAACAGCCGAATAACAGGCTGCCGGGAGTTGTTTCGGTGAACGAGTTGCTAACCCGAATATTTCACGAGTTCAAAGTGCGTCAGATGCGAGGCGCGAAGGATGAAGCTGTATGGCAATACCGCGAATCCTTCGGAACAAAGCAGATGACGTGCTTGGGACCGCCCGAAGGGTGAATGAGTAAATGGGTT
>WJJA01000433.1 GCA_014729955.1 bacterium | reverse complement strand
GCAGCGAAATAATGCTGAACCGCATCATACCATGTAATATAACTCATTCCGGGGCTTCATGCAGTTCAGTTGTGTGAGGATTCTCTTCGGCATGGTTCGGGTCCGGGCTGATTGCTGCAGCCTGGTTCGGTTTGGTTCTCAATGCAGTCATGCCGAGAACCAGCAGATACCCGATGCCGGTGACCAGGATGATGCTCGCCCCGGCTGGCAGATTCAGCGCGAACGAGACCCCGAGCCCGGCGATGGCCACGCACAGGCTCAGTATACCCGCCATAAGCATCATGGACCCGATGGACCGGGTCAGGCGCCGTGCCGCCGCCGCAGGCAGGGTCAAGAGCGCAATCACCAGTATCAGGCCCACCGACTGCATCAGCACCACCACGGTGACCGCGGTCATACAGATGATCAGCAGGTTCAGCGCATCCGCTCGCAGACCCCGTACCGCCGCCTGCTCGTAATCGAACGCCACCAGTGTCAACTGGTTGAGCAACAGTGCGGTAATGGCGACAATCACCATGTCCAGCAGGGCAAGCACCACCAGCCCGTCCGTGGTCACCATCAGGATATTGCCGAACAGATACGACATGAGATCGCGTGAATAACCCGGGGTGAGGGAGAGCAGGATGACCCCTGTCGCCATGCCCAGCGACCAGAGCGCACTGATAATCGTATCCTCGTGCTGACTGAACCTGAGACTGATCCAGCCGATCAGAAGCCCTGCGGCAAGCGCCGCCCCAAGCGCTCCGAGCAGTGGCGGCAGCCCCAGAAACACCGCTGCACCCAGGCCTCCCAGCACGGTATGGGCGATCCCTCCGGCAAGGTATGACTGGCGGCGGGCGACCACGAAGGTGCCGGTGATGCCGCAGGCAATGCTTGAAAGCGCCGCGGCGGCAAGCGCATGCCGGATGAACGGGTGCGTGAGAAACAGGCGGAACAGGTCAGTCATGCGATCCATTTCGTTAGTTGACAGGCTTGTGCAAAACCTTCCATCACAATCTGCAGTGGTGGTTCAGCATGGTCACATTGCCGGCATAGGCATCGCGGACAATATCGGCGGTATCGAGCTCATCGGCCGCATGGCAGACCAGCCGCCGGTTGATGCAGGCCACATGGCTCACATTCGAGGAAATGACCCCGATGTCATGCGAAACCAGCAGAATCGTCATGGTGGCAGTGAGCGCTTTGAGCAATTCGTACAAATGCTCCTCGGTGGTATTGTCGATACTCGCGGTCGGCTCGTCCAGGACAAGCAGCCGGGGATGGGATGCCAGCGCCCGGGCGATCAGGCATCGCTGACGCTGGCCGCCGGAAAGCTCGCCGAACGGTACATCGGCGAGATGCTCCATCGAGACCTCGCGAAGGGCGTCCATTCCCGCTTTATAGGTATCTGCAGACAGCCGCCAGCCCCAGGTCCGGTCGTTCATGGCTCCCATTGCGGCAACCTCGCCCACCGTCACCGGGAAGGTGGGATCACTCATGCTGGACTGGGGTACATACCCCGCGAGGCGACGGGTTTCCACCGGAGGTTTCCCGAACAGCCGGACGGTGCCCCGGTCCGGTTTGATCAACCCGAGAATCAGCCGTAACAGCGTTGTCTTCCCGCCGCCGTTGGGGCCGACAATACCGAGGAAACTGCCTGCGGCAACGGTCATGCTGATATCCTCCAGCACCGGCATCGCACGGTAGCTGAACGAGACCTTTTCGATATCGATAACCGGTTCTGCATTCATGGCATGTCCTTCCCGAGAGCATCGGTAATCGCCTCTGCGATACGCCGCAGATTGTTCAGATAGTCATCACTCAACGGATCGATGGCAACCACGGTTCCATCGATGGCGCGGGCGATGGCTTCGGCGCTGGCGGTCGAAAACTGGGCCTGTACAAACACTACCCGGATGTGTCTATTGCGGGCGTAGTCGATGACCGCCGCAAGTTCGCGCGGTCCCGGTTCCCTGCCCTCGATCTCGATGGGAATCTGCCTGAGCCCGAACTCTCTGGCGAAATACCCCCATGCCGGATGGAACACCAGCATGGCGGGATTCTCCAGTTGCCCCGTCATTGCCCGGATTTCATCGCTCTCTGCGGCCAGATCATGGTCGAATGCCGCCCAGTTCTCACGGTATTCCGCTTCATGATGGGGATCGGCGGCGATCAGCGCATCGCGGATGGTCGCGGCCTGTACCCGCACCAGTGCGGGACTCAGCCAGATATGCGGATCATGGCCGGTATGATCATGTGACTCCTGTGCGCCATCATGGCCGTGGGCATGACCATCATCATGCAACTCCCCGATGGTTGCAAGGGTATCCATCGGATACAGCTCGATCCCGTTTCGGAGGTCGACAACAGTCAGCCCCGGGGCATTTTCCGCCAGCCTTGGCACAAGCGCTTCCTCGAACGGCACCCCGGTCCGGAACAGCACATCGGCAGTGGTGAGTTCGAGCAACTGGCGCGGGAGCGGTTCATAGGTTGCCGGATTCTGTCCCGGCCCGGCAAGCACCGTCACCCGCACACGGCCGCCGCCGACCCGTTCGACGAAATACCTGAGCGGCAGGATGGTCACCATGGCCTGCAATCGCGTATCGCCCGGTGTGCCGCATGCGGTATACATGCCCGCATAACCCGCGGTGACTGTGGTAACGAATGCACGGCGATTCATTCTATTATCCTGGTACAGGAGTGATCAATGGTGGCTGGTAGGTGTAATGTACGGATTTGCGGATGATGGTGTCAAGGGGGAGGGGTGGTGACAGGCGTATGCCATACGTAAACAAGGTGCGTATGTGTGCGTATGCAGCGGTCAATCGGCGGCGCGTACTTTCACCATTGCTTCGGGAACCGGGAACGGCGCCCATGCGTCATTCGAAACAGGTGAAAAACCGGTTGCCGGTGTCACGAATATAGTGTATCCTGTATTGTTGTTGTGTGTATTTCGAAACCCGTTCCCTTTACATAAGGAGACAACTCATGCAGCAGTCACGTCGTTGTTTCATGCAGCATCTCACCGCGGCGACCGCCGGTATGATGGCCGCATCATACGCGAAACCGGGTGCGGCGGAGGTGCTCGAGTCCCGGACCCCGGTCAACCTCGTCTCCGGTACCGACCGGCGCGAAGCGGTCTACAATGCCATCAAACCGTTCAAATCGACTATCGAGAAGGGTATTCAGGGCAAGCGCGTGTTTGTCAAACCCAATAATGTTTATGATGGTGTACCGCTCTGTGCGACCCATCCCGATGCGATCCGTGCGGTGCTCGATCTGCTCGGGGAAATCACCGACCAGCAGATCACTGTCGCCGAATCCACCGTCTCGCCCAAGGGGACCATGTACACGTTCGACGAATACGGGTATATGCCGCTCGAACGCGAGTACAATATCAAATTCTACGACCTCAACACCAGCACATCGTCAACCAAGTGGATTCATGACCAGAAACTCATGCCGGTGAGCATCGAGATCATCGACGATTTCCTCATGCCGGACATCTACTGGATTTCCATGGCCATGCCTAAAACCCACGACAGCGCCATCGGCACCGCTGGCTATAAAAACATGATCATGGGCAGCCCCATCAATGTGGCGAGCACCGATCCGCGCTTTATCCGCAACCAGTACGAGAAGGGCAAGATGCATGCCGGCGGTTCGCTGGGATTCAACTGGAACATGTTCGAGATCGGCCGGATTGTCCGGCCCGATTTCGTGGTGATCGACGGCCACATGGGCATGGAAGGGCCCGGCCCGATCCGCGGCACTGCTGTCGAGCACAACATCGCGCTCGCCGGGCCGGATGTGATCGCGGTCGACCGGAGCACCCTCGAATGCATGGGCATCGCCTACGAGGATGTGGGCTACCTGCAGTGGTGCGCCAATGCGGGCATCGGGCAGGGCAACCGCGACCTCATCGATTACATCGGCGCAGACCCGGCCGACCATGTCATTGTCTACAAATCCCATCCGAACCTCGAACGCGAGCTCGAATGGAAACTCGGCGGCGCCAAGGCGGAAGGCTGAGGTACAGCCGGTACCAGCAGAAACAAAGCGTCGGATGATATTCCGGCGCTTTGTGCGTTGGCGGTGGTTTGTACCGGTTGATGCTGTTATGTCGCGTAATGGCGGTCACATGCAAGGCGGGAGCTGGTGACGATGCAGAACATGAATACACTCAAGGGTCTGTTCCGGTTGTTGCGGTTCGAGCTTCCGATTGCCGCAGGCATATGTGTGATCATGGGGCAGGTATTCGCATTGGGGCGGTTCGCGCCATCCTGGCTTACAGCGCAGGCCTTTCTCGCGGTATTCTGTATCTCGTCATCCATACTGGTGATGAACGATGTCATCGATATCGAGACCGACCGGGTGAACGCGCCCGGCAGGCCTCTGCCCGCACAACTGGTGACACCGCTGCAGGCAACGGTCCTCTCGCTTGTCCTGCTTGCAATCGGGCTTGTCCTCGGCTATGTCATCAATATTGCCACATTTGTCAGCGCCGTGGTGCTCGCCGCTGTCGGGTACCTGTACAACCGCCGGTTCAAAAAGACCGGCCTGCCCGGCAACCTCATGGTGAGTGTGTCGGTGGGGATGACCTTCATCTTCGGGGGCATGTCGGTCGGTTCGTACTTCCATCCGCTGGTCTGGCTGTTCGGGATCATCGCCGCGCTCATCGACCTGGGCGAGGAAATTGCCGCCGATGCCATGGATGCCGAGGGTGACCTGCTCATCGGGTCGCAGTCGCTGGCGATCAGGTACGGCTCGCGGGCCGCACTCAGGGTGAGTGCTGGACTGTTTATGCTGGTCATCCTCCTGACCGCGCTGCCATTTCTCAATGACTGGCTGCCGGGGGTGTATGCGGT
>WJJA01000432.1 GCA_014729955.1 bacterium | reverse complement strand
CTTTCAACCCAAGCAGGGCCTGGCGGTCGAGCATTTTCGCGGCACGTTCGAGTATGCCGACCTGGTGATGGAGCTGTCGGGCAACCCGTCGGCGTTAAACGATGCGGTGGAAATCTGCGGGTACGACGGTCGAGTGGTGATCGGATCCTGGTACGGGGACCGTAGCGCGGAGGTGGTGCTCGGCGGCGCCTTTCATCGCAATCGGATTCGGATCGTGTCCAGCCAGGTAAGCCACATTCGACCCGAACTGACAGGACGATGGGGTTCCCAGCGTCGCGGCGAACTTGCATGGAAGCATATTCGCGGTCTGCAGCCTTCCAACTGGATCAGTCATCGAATTCCCTTCCACAAGGCGGAGCAGGCGTATCGCATTCTCGACCGTGAGCAGGAGGACTGCTTCATGATGGTGCTGGTGCATGAACAGGACGAGGAAGTGGTCTGATGTACCATGTCGGTATCGAGCGAGCTTTTTCCGCTGAGCACAGCCTTCCCATGCTGCCGAATCCAGATGAACAACGTCCTCACCGCCACACCTATCGCCTGCAGGTGGAACTGTTCGGCGATACACTCGACGATCTCGGTTTTCTGATTGACATCACCGAGCTGGAAGCGGAACTGGACAAGCTTCAGACTCGGTATGAGAACGTTTACCTGAATGAACTCGAACCCTTTCAAGACCGTGCGCCGACCCTGGAAGTGTTTTCGGACGTGATTGCAACAACGCTCGTGCGTCGGTTCACGGGGAAAGGACTCTGCAGGTTGCGTGTTACATTGTGGGAAAGCGACGCCGCATGGGCGGGATGTGAACGGGAGCTTTCATGAGAATCGGCATTACGGTGTATGATCACCTCGACGTTGCTTCGGGCGGATACCTCTACGACCGCAAGCTCGTGAAAATATTGCGGGAGCGAGACCATACGGTCGTTGAGCTGCACCAGCGGGGCGGATGCTACGGAGATCGCCTGCTGCAGAACATGAACAATGAATACGTCGATCGAGTGGTAGAGGCGAAGCTGGATGTTCTGGTGCAGGATGAACTGAACCACGCGTCCCTGCTGCGGCCGAACCGTCGTCTGCGACGTATCGTGCGGCATCCGATTCTCGGGATCGTGCATCACCTGATGTCCGTGGAACGGCGTTGTCCCACGCTGAACCGCCTGATCGCCGGTGTGGAAAAAGCGTATCTCTCCACCCTGGACGGCTACATCTGTAATTCGCGCACCACACATCGTACCGTGGAACGGTTGATTGGACCGAATCTTCCTTACGTCGTCGCGCCGCCGGCCGCCGACCGTGTCGCCCCGTCCCTTTCCCCGGACGAGGTAAGCGATCGCGTTCGTCGAAAAAGGCCGTTACGTTTGCTGTTTATCGGCAACCTGATCGAACGCAAAGGTCTGGATGTTCTGCTGAAGGCGTTGACGCGGCTTTTCGGTGAGGTGCCCTTTCACCTGGACATTGTCGGCGGGTCGGAGGCGGATCCGACCTATGCGGAGGCGATGGAAGTGCTGGTGGATCGGCTCGGTCTGAGCGGTGTGGTAACTTTCCACGGCCACACGGTCGGCGAACGTTTGCGTGAACTCTACCGCCAGGCGGATGTGCTGACGGTGCCGTCTTCGTATGAAGGGTTCGGGATCGTGTACCTGGAGGGGATGGCATTCGGGCTGCCGGCGATCGCGTCGCTGCACGGTGGAGCGAAGGAGGTTGTAACTCACGCGGAAAATGGTTTTCTTGTCCCTTATGGAGCATCTGATCGCATCACAGGGTTCCTGCGCACCTTCGCACAGCGGGGAGAATTGCTGGAGCGGTTCAGTCGGGCGGCGTTGCGTCGGTACGAACGGCATCCGGCCTGGTCGGTTACTATGGCGCGTGCCGCGGATTTTATCGAACGGACAGCCTCCGTCCAGGTGTGAACAGGAGATGGACTCGGGAGGAACAGGAAGGGGCGAATGCTCGATTTTACCATGCGGGACTACCTGGAAGCGGCTCGTTCGATCACCGAACGGTCGCTTCATCCGGAAGTGTGGACACGACTGCAGGCGGAGTTGCGCTGGCGGGCGAAACAGGGACCGTTGAGCGTATTCGAAGCCGGTGCCGGTACCGGCACCATGTTGCTGAGGTTGCTTGAACACGGCCTTCTGCAACGCGGGAGCTACTACGCCATTGACACCGACGGCGACCTGCTGGCTGTCCTTCGTGAGCATGTCTTCACGTGGGCGAACAAGGCCGGAGTGCATGTGGAGGCGATGGGCGAGGAGTGTGTCTGCCTGAAAACCGAGCAGGGCGATCTTCGCATCAATACCGTTCAAAAAGACTTCCTGGGATACATGGACAGTTTTGAACCCGGTCCCCATTACGATCTGTTTGTCGCCTGTTCCTTTTTTGACCTCGTGAATCCTATCGTATCCCTGGAAAAGCTGAAAGTGCGCATGAAGGCAGGCGCGCTACTCTACCTCCCGATTACCTTCGACGGCGTCACCAGCCTGATGCCGCAGCTCGCAGCGGATCTGGATGACGACGTCATACGCCTCTATCACAAGAGCATGGACACCCGGCGTTCGAACGGCATGGTTACCTGCGGCAGCCGTGCCGGGCGATTGATGGTGCATCATCTTACTGTGTGCGGCGCGATTCCGATGATGGTCCGCAGCAGCGACTGGGTGGTCAACCCGATTGCAGGGAAATACCGTCGAGACGAGATCTTCTTTCTGAAATGTATGCTGGGTTTCATTGAAGATGCCCTGTTGAAACAGAAGGAGATCGACCCGTTCCAGCTGGACCGCTGGCTACGCTACCGTAACCGGCAGATCCGCGAAGGCAAGCTGACCTTCATCGCTCACAACCTCGATATCCTGTTCCATCGCCCCCAGGCTTGACTGTCGGGGCCTCTTTCACGAGAACGACGATGAAACGACTGGCGATCTATCTAACGGGGCATGGATACGGGCACATGACGCGCACGATGGAGATCGCCCGTGAAGTACGGTCGCTGCGTCCGGAATGGGAACTGCATGTGCGCACCGTCCATGAGGAACTCCTGATCGAACAGGCACTCGGATTCGCTCCAACCTCGTATGAGCCGGTACAGCTTGATATCGGCCTCGTGCAGAAAGATTCCCTGCGGTGGGATCCGGAGGCCACCGTGGAGCGTCTGGCGTACTATTTCGGTTACGAAGGCGACCAGCTTGTTGAACGGGAGGCGCAGTGGCTGCGTGATCACAATGTCGATGCCGCATTGCTTGACATTCCTCCTCGTGGATTCGACGCCTGCCGGCTCGCAAAAGTGCCCGCTTACGGAATCACCAACTTCTCGTGGGACTGGATCTGGGCGGACCTTGTTGAAGAAGAGCCCCGCCTTGAACGGTTCAGCCGATGTGCGCGGGTTGCCTACGGCTCCTGCAGGCGCTTGTTCGAGATTCAAATGGCCGCGGGTCTGGACGCCTTTCCGGTGCGTGAACAGGTGCCCGTGGTTGCGCGTATCTCAAATCGTGAACCGGACGAGGTGCGTGACATTCTTGGATTGGACCCGAACCGGATTGCCGTCACGTTGTCTTACGGGGGCGAAGGGTTGAATGGCGCCCTGCAAATTCCCGCACGCCTGCATGAGCGGTTTCAGTTCCTGGTCACACAGCCGATGGAAGACCCGGGCGAACCGTTTACTCATGTCAGGAATGCGGACCTGGAAGCGGCTGACCTGCGTTATTGCGACCTTGTACGTGCAACGGATATCGTGATGACCAAGCCCGGTTACAGCATCACCGCCGAATGCGCTGCCAACCGCACAGCCGTCGTCTATTCAGACCGTGGCCGTTTCGCGGAGTATCCCTTCATCGTTGACTTCATCGAAACATACCTGCCGTCGGCGTTTCTCGCGGGTGACGACCTGCGTGCCGGGCGTTGGGAAGAGGCGTTGACCGGGTTGGCGGACCGGATGCCGTTTCAGTTCACCGATGTTCGTGTGGACGGTGCCCGTCATGTGGCCCGACGTCTGGCGGAAGAGGTGGAGGGGTGAACGCCTTTTGCTTTTTGAACGATCACCCCTGAAATGCCGCTCTCATACAATCCTAATCTGCATTCCGGTTTTTTCCCCTGCGTTCGATCCGGCGAAGCTGTGTTCCGGTTGTCAACTTCATAGAATGATGTGCTCTCATCGGAGGGAAACCATGACATCGTCCTTCTCCATGCGCTCAACCCGCCTGCTGTTACCGTCGTTTTTTGCCCTGCTGCTGCTTGTTTCGCTGTCTGCATGCACTACTACCAAAGATGTGGATCGCCTTGAGCCGGTGGTGGTTACGGATGCGACTCTGCATGACACGGACGATCCGGCGATCTGGGTGCACCCGGATGATCCGGCACGGAGCCTCGTGATCGGGACGGACAAGGAAGAAGAAGGGGCGTTGTACGTATTCGACATGGAAGGTCGAGTCGATGAAGAGCGCACGGTGCGTGGTCTGCGTCGGCCGAACAACGTCGACGTCGAATACGGCATCCTTCTGGACGGCAAGGAGATCGACATTGCGGTGACGACCGAGCGTCTTGAAAACCGTCTGCGTGTATTCCAACTGCCGGAAATGACCCCCGTCGACGGCGGCGGCCTGCCGGTGTTTGAAGGCACCGAACAACGTGCCCCGATGGGTATCGCACTCTACAAGCGCCCCGCTGACAGTGCGGTCTTTGCGATTGTCAGCCGTAAAACCGGTCCGAGCGGATCGTACCTGTGGCAATACCGTTTGAACGACAACGGCGAAGGTACGATTGTCGCCGAAAAGGTGCGGGAGTTCGGAGCCTTCAGCGGCGGGGACGGTGAAATCGAAGCGATAGACGTCGACGATGCGCTCGGGTATGTGTACTACACCGACGAAGCAGCCGGCATCCGAAAGTATCATGCCGATCCCGATCGCCCCGACGCTGCACAGGAACTCGCAGTGTTCGGGCAGGAACGGTTCAAGGAAGATCGTGAAGGCATCTCGATCTACGAACTGGACGGCCGCACCGGCTATATCCTCGTGTCGGACCAGCAACGCAATGCGTTCCAGGTGTTCCGACGCGAAGGTTTCGAGGGCGATCCGCACGACCATATTTATCTGAAGACGGTCTATATATCCACGAATGAAAGCGACGGTTCCGAGGTGGTGTCCGTGCCAATGGG
>WJJA01000431.1 GCA_014729955.1 bacterium | reverse complement strand
GGTTTGTACCTAGCCCGAATATTTCATGAATGAAGAAAACAATCTTTTCTAAATACTATATTAACAAAAAGATAGTGTCGCGCTATATGGTTTTGCTTCGGCACAGAATGTTTTCAAGGCAAACTCATTTATTCCTTCACCCTTCGGGCGGTCCCAAGCACGTCATCTGCTTTGTTCCGAAGGATTCGCGGTATTGCCATACAGCTTCATCCTTCGCGCCTCGCATCTGACGCACTTTGAACTCGTGAAATATTCGGGCTAACCTTCCATGCCGCATCACTGGAACGCTGCAGGAATCGATCCGCGTATTACAACGATGAAAAACAGAAGGCCTATCACAGCCTTCGGTTAGACGACCGGTACCTAAGGCGATGCAGTGAAGGTTTTTCTGCCGTGTTCCCGTGGGAACAGGAATACTCACCTATTCGTTCTCGATATCATCCCAGCGTGAGTACTTGGCGCGCATCGGGTCGCCGTCATAACCCAGCTCCTTCCACGGCATCCTTCCCTTCTTTCCGTGGCACCGCATACATCTCAAGGCATCGTCCGCCGGTGCGACGGTGTGGTTCAGCGGCCAGAACATCTCCGTTTCAACGAAATCGACCTCGCCGGAGAAATCCAACCCCACGGCAGCCATACCGGACTGCGCCGCCTTGACCCAGTCGAACGTTTTCCAGAAGCCGCCCGGCCCGAACAGTTGCGGGACGATCAATGTCTTGTTGGCCGGATCGTACGGTTGCTTTCCGCGCATGACTTTAAAGGGGTAGATCCTGGACTCGGGATCGACTTTCGCCCCGTGGATTTCATTCAGCTTGACCACCTCCTCCGGATTGATCCTGTCACCCTGCATGTAAACCGATGCAGTGCCGTTCGACCAGGTATAGGTCGGCACAAGGTCCTTGCCCCACCTGAATTCCCCCTTCTTCTTGACGTAGGTCTCTTTGCCGTATTGATCTTCTTCTTCGGGGCGATCTTCACCGGCCTTGGACCAGTCCCACCAGGTTTTTGTCGGACGACCTCGTGCGTACAGCGGAATATGGCAGGACTCGCACGCTACGGTGCTCAGATGCTTGTCGATCACCTGTTTTGCATGGATCTGTTCGGAACCGTGACAATCGGCGCAGGAGATATGCCCTTCCCCCATCGCCCATGAGGCGTGCGATGCGCCGGAGATTTGATGGTTTTCCGTGGTATGGCAGTCGATGCAGTTGAAATCGAGCATGCCCATATGCACATCAAGATCCGCCGTGGGCTGGTAAAGATCGTCGTCCATATCTCCGTGCTTCACGCCTGTACCGCCGCCGCCGTCAAAATGACAGGTGCCGCAGTTACGACGTGTCGGAACGGAGCCCACGCTACGCGCGATGGTCACGAGGTCGATTTTTTCGGCCGGCATCCCCGCGCCGGTCGGCACCTTACGATAGGTGCCGGTGCTTTCATGGCACACGAGGCAGTCGATGTTGTTTACATCGGTAAAGTCAAAGGATTCATCCTTCCAGCCGTACCCGATATGGCAGGAAGTGCAGCGCGGATAGTTGGACGGAACCGCGATGCAGAAATTGTTGATCAGGTTCTGTTTGCCGAGACGGACCGTGCCGTGCCCTTCCATCTCGAATTCATGCCCCTGCCAGTTCCAGTGGCGTGTTTTCAAGATATCTTCTCCGACACCGTCATGGCACATCAGGCAGGTTTCTGTAACTTCCTGCGGTGTATCAAACGGTCCCTCGATGTACTCGGTGTGGTCTTCGGCGGCAAACAGCGGGACTGCTGCGAACAGTCCGAGCAGGACAGCAGCAGATTTCAGCCGGCTCAGCATGTTACTCCTCCCTTTATGTGGATCTTTTCACAAGCCGTGTTGTGAAAACGGGCATATCGCTCCTCGATGTTAGTACGCCCCTAATATAATGAGGCAATACGGGCAGGTCACGCCGTCCTGTTGCGTTCGTTACCTTCACGTTGGATGCGTTGCAGCGTGGAAACGGTGCGGGAAATGAGAGCCACGGACGGCCGGCCGTTTTACCGTACGAAACGGTACCCGGCACCGTACACAGATTGAATGTGCTTCGGCTTTCGCGGGTTTGACTCGAAATACTTGCGCAGGCGCAGGATGATATTATCAATCGTACGAGTGTACTGGTGTTCGGACGACCAGACCTGGTCCAGGAGCGTGTCTCGGTCGACCACCTTTCCTTCGTGTTCCACCAGCACACGCAGCACCATGCATTCTTTCTGGGTGAGATCGAGTTCGCCCTGTTCGGTCCATGCCTTGAACGCGTTGAAATCGACACGGTTGGTGCCGAAGGTGATGACATCGCCGACAGGCGGGGCGCTGCGGTACCACTGTTCCCGGCGCAGGACGGCCTTGACCCGCCCGATCAATTCGCGCAGGCTGAAGGGTTTGGTCATGTAATCGTCGCCGCCGAGAGCAAGCCCCTGGATTCGGTCGTCTTCTGTGTCACGCGCCGTGAGAAAGAGGATCGGTACAAGCACACCACGCTCGCGCACACGATCACACACCTCAAAACCACTTGCGCCCGGCAGCATGACATCCAGCAGCACCAGGTCCGGCGGATCGGTAAGGATGCGTTCAATAGCACGGTTGCCGTCCCCGACCACCTCGCACCGGTATCCTTCCGCTTCGAGGTTGAATCTCAACCCGTCCGCCAGGTTTTCTTCGTCTTCTACAATCAGAATGCGTTGTTGTTCAGCCATGGTTCCGCGGCAGTTCGATGATAAAGGTCGACCCCCGGTTGTGCCCCTCGCTCTTTACATACGCTCGTCCGCCCAGGGTCTGGGCAAATTCCCGCACAAGATACAACCCCAATCCGGCCCCCTGCGAACTGCGACGATCCTCCCCGCCCGGCCGGTAGAAACGCTGGAAGATACGGCGGTGCAGATTGTGCGGGATCCCGCGACCGTCATCGCGAACCTCGATATGCACACTGTTCGGTTTGCCTCGCAGGATCACCTGAACACGGGACGCTTCTGCATGCTTCAGTGCATTGTCGATCAAGTTACGCAGCATGATGGCAAAATGGGGACCATCCGTTGCCGCCTGCACGTCCGGTTCGATGTCAGCATGAAGCTCGATGCCTTTGTGTTCAAACATCGGCGAATAGTAATGAACCGCTTCTTCGACGAGCACGGACAGGTTTTGCGGCACAACACTCAGGTGCAATTCACCCCTTGCAAGCGACTGCGCACGCATCAGGTAGTCGATTTGATCATTCAGACGCTGCAGATCACGGCTCATACGTTCCAGCAGCCGCTTCTGCTGCTCGCTGTCGAGCGACCGCAGCTCCAGGGTTTCCAGGGAGAGGTTCAGCGAGGAAACGGGTGTACGTAATTCATGCGAGATCGCATGCACAAAATTCGACTGCAACTGCTCGTTTTGCGCTTCCCTGCGTGCGGTCCAATAGACATACACCACGCCGGCCAGGATGAGCAAAACAAAAAAGGCGCCCTCCGAGGCGAACATACGCACACGGCCGTAGGCAAGGTCTTTCAGCGCTTGGCGCGCATCCGGCCGTACGACCACGCTCCCGGTCTTTTCATCGATCAGAAGATCGGGAAAATGCTGTGCCGCACGATCCACTTCGAACACGGCCGAATCGGGATGCGCTTCCATGAAGGTTTCCATCAGCACGATCTGCTGTTCCCAGAGGAACTGTTGTTCCGCCCTCAGGCGTCGCCCTTCCTGCACCTGGAAGATGACCCACCAGGCGGTCTGGGCGATCGCGATCAGGGAGAGCAGTGTGACGATCACCATGTTTCGCTGTAAAAACGCATGACGCGACATGAACAGGGTTTCCGGGTGATAGTACCGGTTCGATGGAAGATAAAACCGGGGTTCAAGAATAACCACATCAACCGTTTGCGATTTTCTTCCTCGCCGGGTTCTTCTAGCCCGAATATTTCACGAGTTCAAAGTGCGTCAGATGCGAGGCGCGAAGGATGAAGCTGTATGGCAATACTGCGAATCCTTCGGAACAAAGCAGATGACGTGCTTGGGACCGCCCGAAGGGTGAATGAGTGAATGGGTTTTTCTCTTTTACGTCTGGTACAAACCGTCGCCGGGAGGAAGTGACAAATTGGGGAACATCTTCCTGTAAAACCAGTCCTTACCATAGCTCGCTTTCATCATTCATGAAAGATTCGGGCTAGCGCCGGTCGCGGCAGCTCCATCCGTGCTCACCTATCGGATTATCGGTCTGGTCGTATCGTCGACGCTACGGGTCTGTCTGCGCCTCGACAATGACAGAGACACCGACCACATATCCACAGGTGCATCGAAGTGTCAAGTACCCCGCGTGCCGACGGTTTCTCTTGACCCGTGACCGTTGGAAATACTATTCTTTGCCTTGGTCCTTCAATACGATCCGGAACGAACCAAAACAGATCATTCTTCTTTTCCATGGGCGCAGGGAGGCGAGGCAGATCATGGCAACCATTTCTCAGCAGATTGCAAAGTGGGCGGCAGCAGCGAAGTTCGAAGATCTATCTTCGGAGGCGATTCAAGCGGCAAAAACCATTCTCTACGACAGCATCGGGTGCGCGCTGGGCGGCTACAAGACTCATGACGTCGGGATCATGCGCGAGTACCTTGAAGAGAAGGGCGGCGCGGAAGAGGCGACCGTATTCGGCAGCGGCAAAAAGCTGCCGGCGGTGGAAGCGGCGTTGTTGAATGCGCTGATGGTGCGTGCTCTCGACTACAACGACATTTACTGGAAGCAGGATCCGAGCCATCCTTCGGACATCATTCCCGGTCCGCTAGCCCTGGGCGAACGACTGGACAAATCCGGACGCGACCTCCTGCTCGCTATCGCCGTGGGGCATGAAATCGAGATGCGCTTGTGCGAGGCGGGTTTCCCGGGAATTCGTGAGCGGAAGTGGCACCATGCAACATTGACGGCCTTCGCAGCCCCCGTCGCCTGCGGTGTGATGATGGGCTTGAACGAAGAGCAGATCATGCACGCGATCGGCATCAGCGGGTCCCGTCATGCGACTTTCGGCGCGATCACCGCCGGTCATCTGACGATGATGAAAAACACTGCGGACCCGATGGCGACACAATCCGGGGCATTGGCGGCGGAACTGGCGGCACGCGGTTATGAGGGACCGGAGCACGTCATTGAAGGCAAGGAAGGGTTGTTCGAGGCATACGGTCCGGACTGGAAGGGTGAGATCCTGACCGACGGGCTCGGAGAGACATGGCGGATTCCGCACTGCGGATTGAAGGCGTTTCCGACAGAAGCGCTCACCCATGCGCCGCTGACGGCGGTAATCGAACTGGTCACAGAGCACGACCTGCAGCCGAATGAAATCGAAACGATTCGTGTCAAGACCATCGCCCGCGCGGCGGACATCCTGTCCGATCCGAGCAAATACGATCCTCGGACACGTGAAAGCGCCGACCATTCGCTGCCGTACTGCATCGCGGTTGGTGTGGTGGACCGTGCCGTGGTCCCCTCCAGCTTCAATGAAGACAAGATCTTTGACCCGACCATCCGTGCCCAGTTGAAAAAGCTGGAAGTTGTGGCCGAGCCGGAGTTTGAAGCGCTGTTTCCGGCCAAGCAGCCCAACGAGGTGACCATTACCACCACCGACGGCAAGGCGCATACGAAATACGTAGAGTACCCGATGGGAGATCCCCGCCATCCGATTTCGGAGCAGGGGCTCGATGCCAAGTTCCGCAGTCTCGCGGAGAACGTGATCGACGAGGCAACGGGAAAAGATCTTAAGAATTTTGTGTTTGCGCTGGACAACGGCGGTTCGATTCGCGAACTTACAGCGTTGCTTGTATCCCGCACCTGATGGGGGAAAAGCAGCGTTCCTCGTTGACATATCTGTCCACGTGGAATATATTCTTTCAGGAATCTAAGCCCCGGGCATACAGTTGAGGGGCCTCTGTCCCGAAAAGGAGACCGATTCATGGCGGGAAGGAAGTATCACTTCATCAACGAAGAGCTTGTCTCCCGGTTGGAGGAGATCGCGAAGGAATTCGGTGCCGGTACCATGCAGCCCGAGGCTTTGCTGGCAAAGTTGAAAGAAATCCTCCCTGTCCACAAAACCGACCAGACAACCTGGAAGGCTCGTGTCGAAGGCTTCTATGAAGTATCCGAAGAGCTCTTCGAGATGGTGCTGGAAAAAGGTACAGCCAAGTTCGGTGAAGAGTGGGATCGCAAGCGGGTGGTGAATGAGGCGAAAATGCGTCCGTTCAGTTACTATCACTGGATCACCGGGTCACGTGAACCAGCATCCAACCTGCTTTCCAAGGAAGACTTCCTGAACGATCCGACCACCGCGCTGGTGAAGCTCGAGGACGATATTGTCGCACTCGGCAAGCTCTATCGTTCCCTGGGGTAGTGGACGATTCTTGAGGGTTTTGACACACGGTACTTATAGCGCTCCCGGGTGAACGGGGGCGTTTTTTGTTGCCGATGACTCAGGCAAGAGAAACCAATAGGGATACTCCTGACCCATGCCGTTGACCATCCATGAGTACCTGCCTGATGATCTTCAGGAACATATCCGTGAAGAGGTCGCACGCGGCGGACTGAAAACCGCGGTGTCCCTTCGGACCACGAGCGGTTGGAAGACCGTCGACTCGCCCTACGAGCCGCGCGGGGAAGCCAAACGGATCTGCCGGGACGTGCGAGCGGGCGACCGCGTGCTTGTGCTCGGCAGCGGGTCAGGCTATGTCGCCGAAGAATTGATTGAGATCGGGGTGAAAGGTGTTCTCCTCGTCACCGGGAGCCGTACCCTCGCGGAAAAGCATACGCGTCGACTGGAGTCACACGGCAACTTCGATGCGGATATCACCGTCGCCGCAGGTCGGGATGCGGACCGGCTGTTCGAAGAGTACATCCGACCGTGGATGGAACCCGGCGATGTGAAGGTGCTTCTTCATCCACGTGAAGGACGCGCCTTCCCCGGCTTGTTCACCGCACTGGGTGTCCGTGTGGAGTTTCAACGTCGCGGCCGTGCCTGCCGTCAGCATCACGGTCCGATGCAGCGAGTGCTGTTCCCGACCTCCGGCGGGCTGCTGGAACCGGAAACCTCAGAGGCTTTTCATGAGCTCGGCGTGGATGTGATCGAAACCGACACCCTTGCCGGGAAACCGCTCGACGTTCGCTCGGCGCTGGATCTGCTCGAAAAGCACCGTCCCGATCTCGTCTTTTCCACCGACAACCAGGGCGGCGATAGCCGCGCCTTTCTGCCGGAAGCCTGCGAACGGTGCGGGATTCCCTGGGCGAGCTGGTTTCTTGACGATCCGCGCTTCGTATTGACGACTGAACAGGTTGACGGCCAGGCTCCGGAACGTTTCGGCTTCATGTGGGACGCGAACGGCCTGGACGGCTGGCGGGAACTGGGTTTGTCTCATGCGGAGCTGCTCCCGCTCGCCACCGATCCGAAACGGTTTTTCCCCGGAGAGGGCGACACGACATTACAGAGCCGGCCGGTCTTCGTCGGCAGCCCGATGTTTGCCCGTGCACGGGGCTATTTTGCAGCGCTGGAAGGAGACAAACGCGCGGAAGCCGTCGCTGAGGCGTTGGGAGATGAAATCAGGCGCACACGCCGGCCGCCGACCGACCGACAGGTGGAAGAGGTGCTGGATTCGCTTGGTTTTGCGGGCGCCTTTGAAGGCGATTCCCGGCGACGTCTGCCGGCATTTGCGATCCAGCGCGAAAACTTCCGGTATCGCCGCGATTTGCTGACCGCCCTGGCACCGTTACGGCC
>WJJA01000430.1 GCA_014729955.1 bacterium | reverse complement strand
GCCGTGTCCAGATCGCGAGTGACCGTGATCGCATCCATGACCATGCGGTAGTCCTCCTCGGTGCGCCCACCGGAAATATTCCACACATTGCGCATCGAAAACCGATAGGGGTAGTCATTCCACGAGAACGTCCCCTCTGGATCCACAATCACCAGGTGCCAGTCGAAGGCGGGCGCCCGCTGAAGCACCTCGATGCGAGTTCGCAGAAAGTCCCAGATTATCCAGAAGCGGTATTCGTTCTGCAGGAACCGGTCGGCGCCAATGAAAAATGTCGCTCCCTCACACTGTTGCTGCACCAGGTATTGCGCCAGATGCCGGCAGCCGGTGACACCCAGGCGGTACAGAACATGACCGACGCGCAGGGGCGACGCGAAATCCCCGCTCGACCAGTGAGTCACGATCGGCATGTGCTTTTTGTCAACGCTGCGGCGAACCCGTGAGAGCACGGGGGCTATGTCGCGATAGCGCTCACGCCCTATCATGGTCAGCACGAGACCGAACGGGAAACGCGTCCGCTCCCACTGCGCGACATCGTCGCCAAGCCTTTCCAACTGCGCATACCGCACAAGAAAGCCACTCGATGCCAGCACTTCCTCAATCGCGTGGTACAAGGCCCCGTGTGTGCGATTGCGAAACACCCGCTCCCGGTCATCGTCGCTCACCAGGTACACGAACACCTCTTTGCGAGAACGCTGGTGTACTATCGACTGGTAGTCTCCATACCAGTACGTCTTGCCTACCTTGACCAGCTCAGTGCGCCTGCGCAGTGCCCGGTAGGCGGCGATAACCGTTGCCGGCCCAACGTGCATCTGAGCAGACAGGTATTTCACCGACGGCATCGCTTCGCCTCGTTTTATCTCACCACTGCAGATGGCATCGTAGAGCACCTCAGTCAGGTCCTCGACGGCGGTGGTGGGCGCTCGAGGGGCCACCGTCACAGGCGTATCACCCGCGACCCGCGTCCCCTGTCCCCGCACCCGAACCACCAATCCCTGCCGCGCCAACTGCTGCATCGCCGACACCACCGATCGCCGCGAGACCCCCAGACTCCGGGCCCACTGGTTATCGGTGGGCAACGGATCACCAGGCGCGCACCTGTCCACGCGCCGCCGCACGGCATCCAACACCCGCTCCCGCACCGAAGGTGTCATCCTCCCCCCAACCGATCCCTGGCCATCGTAAACAAGCACGCGCCCAGGCACACTCAGGACTACATCTTTTGCATCTTTATAGTAATATAGCACAACCTATTTGTATGCACATTGGCTTCGCTGCGATTACCTTGAGAGATTGTGGGAAGCGGGAGTATACACGGCAGATGCAGCAGGTTCTGCTCACGCAGAGCTTAAGCGATTAAGAAAGGGTATGATGATATCGCGCGGAGGAGTGGTTCTCGCAACAATGGTATGTTGGGCAACAACGGCGGGCGGTGTCACCAGGGAGGAGTTGCCCCTGGTCGGATGTGGAATCAGTGGTATCCGCTACCATATGACGCAGTGGATGTTTGCCGATGCCGCCGGGATATGGTGGAAGACCGACAATGCCACCGGGCAGCAGTGCTGGCATGACCGCAGCAGCAATCTGGCCACGCAGTACGAGTACGATGCCGACAACTATCCGCTGTCGCTGCCGGCCGGTGAGTATGTGCAGTGCTACCCGTTTCGTCACAATGGCGGGCATTACCCGACCGGTGAGTATGTGCTGACCTGGGAGGGCGAGGGCAAGGCCGAGATCATTCGCGGCGCCTCGTTGGTGTCCGAATCCGCCAACCGTGCGGTCTACAATTGCTCGTCGACAGGCGGCCCGGGGCTGTCACTGGCGATCACCGCAACGACTCCCGGCAACCACGTGCACAACCTGCGCATGTGGATGCCGGGGACGGAGCAGCTGGGCAGCGAGTTTCACCCATTGTTCAAGGAACGGCTCGAGCCATTCGGCGTTCTGCGTTTCATGGACCCGCTCGCCACCAACGGCAATGAACAGGTTGCCTGGAGCGACCGCCGTACGCCATCGAATTTCTTCAAGAGTGGCGCCAACGGGATGGCCTACGAGCGCGCGGTTGACCTGTGCAATGAGCTGGGCAAGGATCTGTGGCTGAATGTTCCCGCCAAAGCCAACGATGCGTTTATCGATTCGCTGGCCACGCTGGTTCGCGACCGTCTTCAGCCGGGCCTGCGCTGCTGGATAGAGTACTCCAACGAAACCTGGAACTGGAATTTCACCGTACAGTCGCAATACACGCTGACTCTCAAAGACCAGTGGGGACTCTCAACGCGTCCCGCCGCCCACGGCCGTCGCTCAGTGCAGATATTCGATATCTTCGAACGCGTGTTCGGCGGCACCGATCGCCTCATTCGGATCATGCCCGGACAGGCGCGCAACCCCTGGCAACTCGAAGAGGCGCTCAAAGAAGCTGAGTCATACTGCAGCCCCGGCCCCCTGCGGGTCGATGTCGCCTCGGTGGCGTATTATTTCACCGACAAGAGCACCTGCACACTCATCTGGGATGAACGCAACAACACCGACAAGTCGGCTATCTGGGCGAAGCTGTACTCCGATATCGACAACGACACCACACCAATCCAGAACTTTGACATCGCCCAGCAGTACGGGTTGCCGATGGTAGGGTATGAGGGCGGCGATCATCTGAATGCCGTGTCGCAGGATGATGTGCTCACCAATACCGAAATCGATGAATTGGCGCTGCTTATCGCCGATATTGTGCGGGACCCGCAATTCGAAGATGTGTACAAGTACGCACTGGATCACTGGTACGGATTCGGCGCCACCACGCCAGTCGCTTTTGTCAATTGTTCCGGATGGGGCAAGTATGGCCAGTGGGGGCATCTCGAATACCAGGACCAGCCACTGGATTCGGCACCGAAATATACCGCCCTTATCGAATGGGCCGATTCGCTCTCAGCCCTGCCCGTGCTGCGGCCGGGGCTGCATTCCCAGAACGGCACCGCACCGATAACGATAGCGCCGTCCCTGACAGTGTTCGATCTTCGGGGCCGCCTGATGCTCCCGCTGCCCCAGCAGCGCTTCCTGACGACCCGAAGGCTCGTGCCCGGCGTGTATGTCGCACCCCGGCAGAGCCGCGGCACGCTGACCGTGCGCTGAATCCTGCGTGGCAGGAGTAGGATGGCCGCCGTCGCCTGAATGAATGATAGGTGTTTTCTTTCCGACCGTTCGCGCATTTTCCGTCACTCATCTCCTGCCTACCAACCCCAGAAACTCCCGTTGAGCGCCCGAGATCCGCTTCGGCGGGGCCCTCACCCGGCACCGCTATTCCATGAATATCATCAAGCGCGGACGGAATGTC
>WJJA01000429.1 GCA_014729955.1 bacterium | reverse complement strand
CCGTGGTGCGTTTGCCCTCACGGATGTCGCTGCCGACCGGCTTGCCCAGCTTGTCGGCATCGCCGACGATACCCAGTACATCGTCCTGCAGCTGAAAGGCGATACCGCAACGTCCTGCATATTCCTGCAGCGCCTGCACATGCTCATGCTCCGGATCCCAGCGACCAAGGGCGATCTGCGCGCCCGCGCCGGCGCAGTAACGATAGAGCACGCCGGTCTTTTTCCACAGCATGTCCTCGATGTCTTCCACCTTGAACCGGTCGATCGGTTCATGGCTGAACTGCAGGTCCAGCAGCTCACCTTCCACCAGCAGATTGAGCAGGCTGGAATCGAGTTCGTGGATCAATTCCAGTGTCAAACGGGCGTCGATGCCGTTCATACGGGACAGTTCCGATAACATGGACACACACCAGCCGTGCTGCACATCTCCACCCAGTACTGCCACGCTGGTACCGTAATGGCGCGCTTCTTCCGAGCTGATACCCCGGTACCGGTCCAGGGCGACCTGTCGGAACTGCTCATGGACGGTCGCCGAGCCACGCCGACGTTCGTCACGGTCGATGATATCGTCATGCACAAGCGTCCAGGTGTGGAAGATTTCCACCGTACCTGCGGCAGGCATCGCCTTCTCTTCATCTCCGCCCAGCGCACCGCAGCTCCAGAGCAGAATCGCCGGCCGGAGTCGTTTCCCGCCGGCCTTCACGTACAGCCGTGCCGCTTCCTCGATGTCTTTCGGATGAAAGCGTCGACGAAACCGATCCTGCAGCAGATAGTCCTGAACACGTACCGCGCAGGCTTCCAATTCGGTTAAAAACACGTCTTCCGTGATCGCCATGAGTTCCTTTCCACTGGTTTATCTGCGCAAAGTACGCTTCACGGCTGAAAACGTCAAGCACCCTATGCGCACTGATCTTTCCCGCAAAACAAGATGCCGCCTCGTGCCGGCAGGGTGCTGATTCATCAGCTCAACGGTCCGGTAAAACGGCGGTCGCTTCAATTTCCACCAGCAGCTCCGGATCCACCAGTCCTGACACCACGAGCATCGTGGAGGCGGGACGGATGTCATGGAAGATTTCCCCATGAGCACGAGATGCGGCGTCTACATACGACGCATCGGTTACATAGGTTCGTGTGCGGACCACGTCGCCCGGCGTGCCGCCGAGCGCTTCGATCGACGAACGAATCCGGTCGAAGATGAAGAGCGCCTGTCGATAGCCCGAATATTTCATGAATGAAGAAAACATTCTTTTCTAAATACTATATTAACAAAAAGATAGTGTCGCGCTATATGGTTTTGTTTCGGCACAGAATGTTTTCAAGGCGAATTCATCTATTCATTCCCCCTTCGGGCGGTCCCAACTGCGTCATCTGCTTTGTTGCGAAGGATTCGCGGTATGGCAATACAGCTTCATCCTTCGCGCCTCACATCTGACGCAGTTTGAACTTGTGAAATATCCGGGATAGGCATCTCCGGGGGCAACCGCTCTACCGTCGGCGCCGATGGCTGCGGTACCCGCCACATGGATCTGGTTCCCGGCCCTGATCGCACGGGAGAAACCGACGCTCTCTTCGTAGGGCGATTCGGTGAAGTGGTGTTTACGTTCCATCTTTCTTTCCCCTCGAGTGTTTACCGCAGGATAACGTGCCGCCTCAATGTACACAGCTCATGCCGGGCGGCAAGGTGTGCTACTGCCGGTGACACCGACGGCTTGAGCAGGGCAGGACGACCGTCGCCGAACAGAGAGTGTACGCAGGCGAACAGTCTTGCCCAAAAGCATGCATATCGTAATGCAGCCTCTGTCGGACTCTCGCAGGACGTGTGCTCCCCGGTAACCACCGCGAGCACAAGTCTTCATCTGTCGTCCGACCGGTTTGATGTTCTATCTCCTTTGGAACGAACGCATATTCTGTTTCCCGGCACACCGGTTGCATGAGACACAGTTCTGAGCCGGTAGCGGAGGCTGCCCTGGAGGACCGTCAATGCTCCGAAACTATCTTGTGATTGCCCTGCGCAACCTCTGGAAACACAGGCTGTTTTCGGCGATTAACATCCTTGGCATGGCCATCGGCATGGCGGCCTGCCTGTTGATCCTGCTTTATATCCGCCATGAAATATCGTATGATCGGTTTCATGCCGATTCGGACCGGATGTACCGCATCCTCACCATCGACAAGGCGTTGGGGGTTTCGAGCAGCCTGGTGGGGATTACCATGCCGCCGCTGGGGCCGTCACTGGTCAAAGACTTTCCAGAGGTGGAACTGACCGCTCGTGTCACCGGCACTACACGTGCCATGTTGACCCATGAAGAGCAGCAGGTCTTCGCTGACCCGTACCGTGCGGCCGATTCTACCTTTTTCCGGATGTTCGACTTCAAACTGCTTCGAGGCGATCCCGACAGGGTGCTGGCGTCACCGTTTTCGATTGTCCTGACCGAATCACTCGCCCGTCGTATGTTCGGTGAAATCGATCCTGTCGGCAAGGTGATAGAATCGCAGAGCGGCTATGAATTAACCGTGACCGGTATTGCGGCGGATGTCCCCGGGAACAGTCACTTGCAGTTCGAAGCGCTCTACTCGATGATCAGCTTCGAGGCGGCTTTTGCACAGAACAATCCCGACTCGCCCAACCCTCCGTGGACCCAATTCTGGGGCATGATCGCGATGCCCACCTATATCCGTCTTGCGGAAGGTGCGG
>WJJA01000428.1 GCA_014729955.1 bacterium | reverse complement strand
GGCCAAGGATACGGTGAAGAAGTACAAGGGCTACCTGGAGAATGCACAGGACGATCTGAAGAAGTACAAGGATATGACTCCGAAGCAGTACCAGGGTGAAATAAAGCGTCGCAATGTCGCGCGCGGGATGAAAAGCATCTTCCGCTGGGCGATCTGGATCGCGCTGGTCGTCGGGTACTACTACGCCTCCCGCACCCCGACCTACCTGTTGCTGAAACGTCAGAAACAGATCGCGCTGATGAAGAAGAGCGGCAACGTGGTCAAAGGGATGATCATCGGTGCGCTGGGCTTCCTGATCGCGATGCCCTCCTTCAGCGTGACCAAGATCAAATGGAGCGACGGTTCCACGTCAGAGGAGGTGGACCTGGCACCTCTCGCGATGAAACTGATCGGGATTGTCATGATCGTGGTGCTCGTAATTTACGCGATGATGGTGATTCTCCCCTGGCTGGTGGTGATCAACTACCTGCGCAACTATCAGATCGAGATGGTGGAGAAGTATTTCGATATGATGATGGCGAAGCTGCGCGGCGCGAAGCAGTCGATTGTCAGCTGATGCTGTTCCTTGAGAAGACAACAAAGCCCGGCGGACAGGTCGTCATGTCCGCCGGGCGTTCTCTTTCAAAAGGTATCGTGAGCGTTTTCGGGACCGGACAAAGCCGTTTCTTCTGCCGATTCGTTCCCTCATGACTGTCCCCGCAGGTGCAACGGGCAAACAGGCATTCGCGTTATCTTGATGTTTGTAGCCCTTTGCACGAGCTTTGCTTGTATTGAGTGGCCCGAGGCGTGCTCCGGGCCTAATAAAACACAATCACTTCGATCGGGTACGGTCACTGATAGCCATCCATATCCGGTGTAACGGTCCACCGGGCCGTTCGGATCGCAGAGAGGCTTGCCATGTCCGGCCGACGGATTCTACTGCTCTGGTTCAGCGGCACCGGCAACACCCGCCGTATCGGAGTGTGATTGCGTGAAGCGTTTGAAGAAGCAGGGCTTGAGGTGGACGCCGATTCCATCGAACGGTTGACGCCGGAAACCCTGCGTCAAGTCGACTGGACCGAACCGGGGGTGCTGGGGCCGGCGCACGGTTTCACCGCGCCGTGGGCCCTGCTTTCCTTTGTCGCACGTATGCCGCGTGGACGGGGACGCAACGCGTTCGTGGTGATGACACGAGGCAGCCTGATGGCGGGACGGCTGCAGATTCCCGGTCTCGCGGGCAACGGACCATTCCTGCTCGCATTGCTGCTGTTTCTGAAAGGCTACCGTGTCCGTGCGATAGACGGCATCCACATGCCCTCCAACTGGATGAGCCTGCACAGTGCGCAACCGAGACAACCGGGGGATGTGATTCACGGACGAGCCGAGGCGACAACGGAACGGTTCGCCCGTCGCTGGATCGACCGGCGCATCCACTGGTTCACCTGGAACAACCTCTACGAATTCATCGGCGGCGCGTTGCTGCTGTACATCTCTTTCCTCTATCTCATCGCCGGGCTATACATGGCTTGTCTTCGGGCTGCCGCTGTCCGTGTGGATCGCCGCCCTGTTCCCCGGCGCCGCTTGGCTTACGGCCTTCCTGCAAACAGACACAGGCGGGATGCTGCTGCTGATTGCTGCGACCTTCCTCGTGCTGTTCGCCTTCTACCCGATCCTGCATTACGGCATGAGGCTGCCGTTCCTGCGTCCGCTGTTCGAGTACAGTACCCTGACACGCTGGTATCGCCGGTATCATGAGAAGCATGTCAAACTTGGCACATTGGCGCCTCAGATCCGGAAGCTGCGAAATACGGATCGTCAGAGGGTGGTGGACGGACAAATCTACGCCCGGCTTCCCGTAGCGATCTTCGTGCCGAGGGGAGCCGTACTCTTGTTTCCGTAGAATCCGCGTATATATTAAAGTAGTGTCGGCTTTCTTTCGGGCCGGGGGGTTCGAGAAATGGGTCGACAAATTACGTATCGGGGGAATACAATGGTGCAGCACCAACCTGTCATCACCATCGACGTAGAAGACTGGATCCAGTCCGTCCTTGACCGGGAATACCCGATTACTGAGGCAGGCCTTCGCAACATGGAGGGCATGCTGGAACGGCTGGAGCGGTTGAAGCTCAAAGCGACCACCTTCGTCCTCGGTAAATTTGCGGAAGCCCATCCCGCGATGATCCGGCGCCTTCACGAATTCGGGTGTGAGATCGCATCCCACGGGTACGGTCACGTGGAAACGTTCCGGCAGACACCATCGGAATTCCGTGCGGATGTACAACGCGCCAAGCACCTTCTGGAAGACATCACGGGCGCGGAGGTAAAAGGGTATCGTGCGCCGGTGTTTTCCATCGTGCGCGACTCTCTCTGGGCTCTGCGCATCCTGGCGGAAACCGGACATCGCTACGATGTCAGCATTTTTCCGATTCATCACCCGCGCTACGGTATCCCGGAGTGGCCGACCGAACCGAGATGTGTGCTGGTCGACCAGGAGGGTCGAAGCATTCTCGTGTTTCCAAACACAACGTTTCCCTTGTTCGGGCGCAACTGGCCCATCGGCGGCGGTGGATATTTTCGACTGTTTCCGTATGGCGTTTCCAGGTTTATGATGCGGGAACGGCTGAAAAACAGCGGCTACATCTTCTATTGTCATCCCTATGAGTTCAACTCGCATGAGTTGGACGAAGTGCCGGTTCCCATGTCCCTGAAGGTGCGCTTGCATCAGGGCTTGTGGCGCAGCAGGATTCCGTCACGTTTCGAACGCATGGTCAGGGAGTTCGGCGGACAAACCTTTGACGAAATGCTCAACAGGAACGATCTCAAGCTGCGCACGGTGCATTTGAAGGATTATCTGCCGAGGATAGGGGGACAGTCGGCCCGGGATCTGCATCGGGCTACATGAGAGGGGTCTTCCCGCCTGGTGCTGAAGCAGATCCAGTACAATCGTAGAACCGTCCGTTCACACGCACGGTCTCAATGTGCGCAAAGCCCTGGCGGATCATTGGGTCGGATCTCGGCACGCGTCAGCGGGGTGTGACCCGGCACTCCAAATGGATCGAAAACAGCACCGGCTCGATTCCACCCCGCAGGGTCTGCTACTCGCTGTCGGTCTTCCCGTATTTCTCCCGCCAGTCGGCGAGAACACGCAGCGCTTCGAGCGGGGTCATGTTGTCGAGGTCCAGCTTGGCAAGGGCATCCCTCATCGCACGCTCCTCCACGGTAAACAGGGTCAGCTGCATCGGATCGTGCGGCCTTGCCGGGATTTGCCGGCTGCCCTCGCGTGCCCGTTGCGGCGACGTCGCCTCACCGAGGTCCGTTGCCTCAAGGGTTCCCAACACCTGCTTCGCACGGTCGATCACCGGTAGCGGCAGACCCGCCAGGCGTGCTACCTGTATGCCGTAGGAGGCACCGCTTCGTCCGGGCAGGACACGACGCAGAAACACCACCCGCTCACCCCACTCCTTCACCTCGACATGGAGGTTGAATACCCGCTCGAGCTGCCCCTCCAGCTCGGTCAACTCGTGGTAGTGAGTTGCGAACAGCGTCTTCGGATGCAATTTGCCGGGGTAGTCGTGCAGGTACTCGACAATCGCCCAGGCGAGAGAAAGACCGTCGAAGGTGGAGGTGCCGCGTCCGATTTCGTCCAGCAGGATCAGGCTGCGGTCGGTGGCGTTGTGCAGGATGTTGGCCGCTTCGTGCATCTCTACCAGGAAGGTCGATTCGCCGGCCGCGAGGTTGTCGGAAGCACCGACACGGGTAAAAATACGATCAGTGATCGGGATCTCCGCCTGCTCCGCCGGCACAAACAGGCCCGCCTGCGCCATCAGCACCGTCAGACCCACCTGCCTCAGGTAGGTCGATTTGCCGCCCATGTTCGGTCCGGTCACCAGCGCGATCTGGTGTTTCTCGTCGCCGATATCGAGATCGTTGGCGACAAAGGTTTCGCCTTCCGGCAGCAGGTTTTCAATCACAGGATGGCGGTTTCGTACGAGCAACAATCGTCCGTTGTTTCGCAGTGTCGGACGTACGAACTTTTGCGAAAGGGCCAGCTCGGCCGCTGCTGCCGTGTTGTCCAGCATCGCCAGCAGGTGAGCATCCTGCTGCGCACGTTCCGCCTGCCGTGTCACCTCTTCCCGCACCTCGTCGAAAAGATCACGCTCCAGCGCCAGCGCTTCCTCCTCCGCGCTGAGGATCTTTTCCTCCCACTCCTTCAACTCCGGGGTGATGTAACGTTCGGCGTTGACCAGCGTCTGCTTGCGGATGTAGGACTCCGGTACTTTTTCGAGATTCGCCTTGGAAACTTCGATGTAGTAGCCAAAGACCTTGTTGTAGGCGATGGTGAGACTGCCGATCCCGGTACGTTGCCGCTCTTCTTCCTGCCGTGCGAGGATGTAGCTCTTGCCGCCGTGGGCGATGCCGCGCAGCTCGTCGAGGCG
>WJJA01000427.1 GCA_014729955.1 bacterium | reverse complement strand
TGGAATAAGATATGAAGCCGGGCTCATACCAGCGTTTTTCACTGCAACCGAAACCGATCCCGTATCCAAAGCACCCTTTCGCCCGTTGACTCCACCCCGATACCGGGCATCTGTTGAACACGCAACATTTTCATGCATGCCTCGTATACACGGATCCGAGGGTTTCCATTCCGCAGGGCCTTGTCGTACCTTGCCTTCTCGGTGAAAAGATAGGAGAGTCAAACAACCAACCGCCCGGAGGGGCGAAAGGTATAGGGCAGCATCATGGCAGAGTATCCCAACGCAAAAGAGATTGAAGACCTGCTGAAAACGGTGAAGTATCCCGGCTTCAGCCGCGACATCTACAGCTTCGGTATTGTCCGTTCGGTGGACGCTCGCGGTTCGGAAGTGGAAGTCGTCCTGGAGTTCTCGACGTCGAAAAAGGAGATTTCCGACAAGGTCAAGGCGGATGTCGAAGCGAAGCTGAAGGAAGCGGGTGTGAAAACCGTGATTGTCAGCGCAGCACACAAAGACCCACAGGCGAAACCTTCGGAGTCCGACGAGGTGGAAAACCTGGTCCCCGGCGCGAAGCATATCATCGCCGTCGCCTCAGGCAAGGGCGGGGTCGGCAAGTCTACCGTCGCTGCAAACCTGTCCGTCGCGCTCGGACGTTTGGGATTGAAGGTCGGACTGCTTGACGCGGACATTCACGGTCCCTCTGTCGGAATCCTGATGGGTCTGTCCGACGAGCCGGAGAAGCATCCCAGCGGGCAGAAGATCCTGCCCATGGAAGCGCATGGTATCAAGGCGATGTCCATGGGTGTGCTGGTCGACAACAACACGCCGCTGGTATGGCGAGGGCCGATGATTTCCAGCGCGGTGCAGCAACTGCTGAAGGATGTGGACTGGGGCGAACTTGATGTGCTGGTTCTCGACATGCCGCCCGGAACCGGCGACATCCAGCTGACCGTGGCCCAGAATGTCAGGCTGGACGGCGCGGTAATCGTGACCACACCGCAGAAGCTGGCGCTGGTGGATGCCGGGAAAGGCATCCTGATGTTTCAGAAGGTCGATGTACCGGTACTTGGCATCGTGGAAAACATGAGCTATTTTCTTGCTCCCGACACCGGCAAGCGCTATGACATCTTCGACACCGGCGGGGCGCGCCGTGAGGCTCTCCGGCATCGTGTTCCCTTCCTAGGCGAAGTGCCGCTTCTGCCGGCGATCCGTGAGGGAGGCGATGCGGGCAAACCCGCCGCGGCGGGGGATGATGAGGTCGCAGGCGTCTTTCGTGAAGTTGCCGAACGGGTCTGGAACGGGATCAACGTGACAAGCGTAGAAACTCAGGACGAAGCACGATAAGCACGCCGGAAAGGATAGAAGGACATGGCTGAACTCACCGAAGACAAGATCATGGATGCGCTGACCGAGGTAATCGATCCGGAGCTCCACATTGATATTGTCAGTCTTGGATTGATTTATAACGTCGACATCAACGACGACAAAGAAGTGCACGTGTTGATGACCCTGACCACGCCCGGTTGTCCGCTGGGGCAGTCGATCGCCCAGGGCGCCGAACAGGCCGTACTCAAGACGGAAGGCGTGAAAGACGCCCTGATCGAAGTGACCTTTGAACCGCCCTGGAACGTGAACATGATGAGCGATCTGGCGAAGGATCAGCTCGGTATCGGGTAATCGTTCAGGGTCGAATCGCAGAACGGAAAAACGCCGCCTCGAAGGAGGCGGCGTTGCCGTTGAAAGAACTTCCGTTCTTAATAAACGTTCACTCTTCTTCCTTCCCGAGCAGCGCCTGTTTCACTGTCTTCTTCAACTTTTCCGTTTCAAACGGTTTATACAGGAAACCCTGGATGCCCTGCTCGGTGGCGTCTTTCATCACCGCCTGATCCTTGGATGCGGTGACCACCACAACCGGAACATCGGCCGTGCTCTCACCCTTGCGGAGGGATTTAAGCGCGTAAAGACCGCTCTGACGAGGCAGGTCGAAATCGATCACAAACAGGCCCGGAGGATCTTCTCCGATGGTACGCACCGCCGCGCGTGGATCTTTCCAGGAAACCAGCTCCCAGGGCCCGTCGCTGAGGCTGTTTGACAGGCTGCCTGACGCCTTCGGATCGTTTTCAACCACGTAGATCGTGGCATTGGCAAAACTGCCTTCGAGTTCGGCGGCTTCCTTCGATGTGAGCGGACGAGCCGTGGGGAACCACTTGCGAACCTGTCTGCGCTGCCAGACGATTGGTGATGTAAAGCGACCGAATCCGTATTCCACGTCCCCGGTCTCCGGCCATTCATCCGGACGCGCCTGATGGTATCGGCGACCGAGCATCAGCACATGGCTGCGTTTGAACCAGCCCTTGTCCTTCCACGTCCGAAGCTGGTCCATCGCATGCATCGCCCCCTGCCGCATATCCATGACGAGCAGCTGGGGATCAAATCCGCGCGCTTTCTGTATGTCCGTGTAGCGCTGCATGGCACGGATGGTCCAACCGTCCGGCTTCAGGATAAAACGCCACCGTTCCCGCTGCTTGCGGTCGTCGAGTATCAGCAGTGCGCGAAAATTCGGGTTCTCGATTACGTCGGCATACTTGTCAGGATCGACAGCCTCATCGTCCGTTTTCCCCCCCGCCGGCTCTTCTGCCTCTGACCGGGTTTCCTCAGTCGCCTGAAAGGCACGGTCCCCCTCGTAGAAGTCATAGTGCTCACTGACGTCCACCAGCTGCACACGGGCGCCGTCCATGTCCACCGATTTCGGTGGAATATGATTGGCCAGGCTGGAAAACGGCATCGTCGTCACCGCGCTCGGTTCCATCATCCGAACCTGCGGCTTCCCGCCCTCGACCATCACTTCCATGTAAACAGGACGCTTCTTCCGGGGGATCTGGATGATCACGTTCGCCACACGCTTTACCGGCATGGAAAGACGCAGTTCCAGGGCGGGATAATCCTTGTAAGTCACTTTCCGTGTCAACACAGCGTGGAACGACAGACGATACTGCAGACCCGCCTCAAAATACTGGGCACGCACCAGCAGTTTCCGGTTTTTGGATATCAAACGGGACGCATGATCGGGACGAAGCTCGTCGATGATCATCGTGTTGAGAGATTTCTTCTTCTTCACATCCGCATACAGCACCTGGCTGGTCATATCCTCGAAACCGTCATAGACATTCAGGTTGGGGGTATGCTTCAGCATCCGCTGCAGCACCCTGGCCCATTCCTCTTCCGAAATCGGTTGCCCGAACGGTTCAGGGAGAAGATCGACAGGCTTTTCCTTCATTGCTCCTCCCCGACGGCCTGCAAGGCATCTGCGGCCGGAAAACTGATGCGAATCTTCGTTTTCTTCGCGTCAAACGACACGATCACTTCGCCTTTCAAACGCTGCAGCAGGCGATGTATCAGCAGCGCGCGCACCGAGGCTTCCACCTGTTCTGCATCCGTATCACCATCCGGTGCGTCTTTCGACGGTGTCGATGTGACTCCGATATGATCCAGGAACGCTTCCGAAACAGTCGAACTGCGCGCGGTCAACTCCATCCAGACCTCGTCCTCGCGCAGGCCGAAACGTATCCTCATCGGCGGCGCTTCGTCCTGCTCTTCCTCACGCCGCTTCTGCAAGCCACCGATCAGCTGATGGAACAGGTAAACAAGGTCCTTGTCCGATGCGTGGATCCAGGCAGTATCGGCTGGCCAGTCCAGTTTGAAATGAAACGGGCGATGCACACCGAGATAGGAACCGAACAGAGTCGTCTCAGCATGAATCAACGTCGCCAGGTCGATTCGCTTCGGATCCGGCGAAGTGAGGTTGCCCGGACGGTTTTCCGTGAAGAGACGGTGAATCATGTCACGCAGACCACGCAATACACGCATGTTCGCTTCGAGATCGACAACCGAAAACTCCATCGTATCATACAGCTCGACGAGATCGTCGGCCGTTTCATTCAGAGAATGTTCCATTTCGGAAATGATACGCTTTGATTCAGTCAGGTAAACCGCAATCACAGCTTCAATATCGCTTGAAAGTGTCGATGTGATCATGCCCAGCTGCGTAAGATGATTGAATTCGTCGATTTCACGTTTGAGACGACCCAGCTCACCTTCGAGGTGACGCATCTTCCGTTCGTCCAGCGCCGTGAGAACATACCCCAACGCCGTCTTTCGATCATCGGTAACCGGGTTGATCGCCAGGTATACCGGCAGGGGACGGCCGTCCGAGCTGTGGCCGAGAACCTCGCCCGGCTCCTGCCCGGCAATACGTTTCACCAGCGAGGTCCAGGCCAGCGGCTTGCTCTCGCCGTCACGGAAAAACTCGCGCGCATTCTTCTCCAACACCTCGGAAAGACCGAGCCCGAACATCTTCCGGAAATGAGTGTTCGCCCAACGAATCGATCCATCCACAGCCGTGGTCAGCATCCCGATCGGCGCCGCGTCCAGGCTGTGCATCATCCACGCCTTCGCCTTCTCACTCTCACGACCCACCGACATGTCGCGAATCACCGCCAGCATGCGGGTCATCCCCTGCACATCAAAGCTCGAGCCGCGCAGCTCCGCTTCGAACGTGCTGCCGCCCTTTTTCGCCAGGCGAATCAGGACGTTATAGTCCCCGCCCTCCGTTACACGCCGTTTGAATTCGACGAGCAGCATCTGATCACGCTTGGCGACGATGTCGCGAGCCGTGAGCATCATCAACTCGCCCAGCGTGTACCCCAACAGTTCGCAGGCGGCAGGATTGGACTGTACAATACGGCCCGAAAGGTCGAACACGATCAGCGCATCGGTGACCGATTCGAAAATCGACTGGTACTGCTCTTCCCGTTCACGTGCCGCCACCTCAGCCTGTTCGGTCACAGATACATCTTTGAAACTCAACAGGATGCCGTCAAATTCATCCTTCTCAATCACGGGAGACACCGATACCGACAAACGGGAACCGGGACGACCCGCGCGTACCAGGTTTACATCCTTGCTCCACCATGCGTCCTGTTTCAGTTTCAGCGCGTGCTTGAGCAGCGCGTCCACATCGCGAGGAGGCATCAGGTCACGTAAATCCCTGCCGACAAGCGATTTGCCCGGGTGTCCCAGCGCCGCCTCCGCGGCAGGATTTGCAAGAAGCACAACGCCCTTGCGGTCGGCCAGCAGCATCCCCTCGACCTGCCCGGCAATCAACCGCTCCTGCAGAGCCAGCTTGCGAGTCGTCTCGCGCCGTTCGCTGTCTCCGGTCAGCCAGGTGCCGATACGGGACGCGATCTGCTCCGCCAGCTCGTTTTCGATATGACGTCGCCATTCACGGTCGCCCGCATCCGGCTTGAAAAAAAGCTCGACCGTGCCCGTGTTGTGGTTGCCGACACGAACCTGGGCGGTAACATAACGGTTGGTATCTTTGAAAGGATCGGAGATATACACCTTGGCGCCGGTACGAATCTGCACACCGGTCACATCCAGCGTGCGGAGCCAGTGCACCAGCTCATTGGAAGCTTCCTGCATGGAGGTTTCACGGCCAAGCTCACGGTTGTTTAGGGCGTTCTCGAGCTGATACAACGCCGCCAGAACCGCGGTGGACATCCCGCTGACTTCTGTGTCGGAGTCTTCCGGATTGACCGCGAGAATCGCATCACGCACCACGTCCCGCCTGGCTTTGCGCAGCTCCGACTCCGCCTTTAACTTGGCCGCCAGCAGCAGACGTTTCTCAATCGCGCGATTGAGCGCATGGCTAAGCCGGGCGACATGCGGTTTCACGATGTAATCATCCGCACCCAGCTTGAGACAGCGGGCTCCAAACTCCTCCTGGTGCTCATTCAAAAGGAGGATCACAGGAAGGTTGGGGCGCAACTGGTTGCGTCGACGAGTGGCCGATTCCGCGGAATAACTGCCAAGGTCGATCGAGGTGATGATCGCATCGAGATTGCTTGTTTCCAGCAACGATTCATACGTCGGGCCGTCAAGCGCCTGGTGGATGGTTAGTTGGTCCACCTCGCCCTCGAGCAGGTCTGTTACGAGCCGCAGGTTCTCATCACTCAGATGTGCAAGCAAATGCAGACGTGATGCCATAGAAGTAGTCCGCAACCTTGAGACGGATTCCGTCTCGTTACCTTCATCGGTCCAGGCGCTGTACGACGGAACTGCCGTCTCCCGCATCGCCTGAGTCACCAGGTAGAGTATATAGAGTATAAAGCGTGGGGTCAACTAAGTTCTATGATGCAGCACACATTATACAATTGATCCATTCCCACAAAATAACGGGAAAAAGACTTGTCTGAGTTCGTTGACCTCCGGGAGTCGGCAAAAGCAAGTTCTCTTTTGGGGTATTTGGAAAATTTCTTATTTTTATCGAAGCAAGTCTAATAATACTAATTTGATAGATCGCAAGATGATTGTTGTTTCATTGATCTTTCAGCAATCCGTAACTGTATCACCGGCGGTCACAAGGGCATGAACATAGTTTTGCAGTCCTCTTGACTTGGTCTAAAGGGCGAAGTAGTTTCTAAAAAGCTAAAGTTATCGATATAAAATCATTCTAAAGGAGCGGTTATGGCTCAGCATATCAGTGACCGCAAATTTGCGTCCGAAATGCGTTTGACGGAAGAGCAGGCTCGCAAGCTGATCAAGGCGCTTGATCTGCCGTTCTTCTCCGTCGGCAAGGGCGACTCGATGGTCTATATGTTCGATCCGGTGCAGATGGACCAGAAGATTAGCGAATTGAAGCGCAAAAAGAAGGATCGCCGCGCAGGCTCCTGATCCTTTTCGGACGATCAGATGCGTGTTCCTGCCCATGACGATACGGGGCGTATGTCTCACTCGTCACGCGGCTGAACAACAGCCGTACTCTTCACAAGAAAGCAGTGCCCTGCTTGTCTTTTATATGAAAGGCGAGACAGGGCATTTTTCTCCGGGAATGGGCTCCGGTCCGAGGCGAGAGTAGCACTGTCCCGACACGTTCAACCATCTTGATTGATCAACAGCTTTATTCCCGGCGGCTGATACCTCGCAGGATGTTGTTAGCAGGGGTATAACTCCATCGGGCGCACTGATCCCGATCTTCACCAGGGAGAATGCATGGTGGACAGAAGACGCCGCATCGCAGCCGCGGGGGTAATCTTCGCCGCGTTCCTGTACGGATGGGCGGGCCCCTTGATTCGCTGGGCGGGCGGCGACACACCGATGCTCGCGGTGGCCTTCTATCGCATGCTTGTCGCTTCCCTTGCCTGGACCCCCTTCTGGCTCGGTTCGCTTGCGAGGGAGCAGGACCGTGCACGCATTCCCGCCGGCGCCGGACGATACATCCTGATCGCGGGCGGATTCCTTGGGTTCCATTTCGCCACCTGGACGTCTTCCATCGGGTTCACAACCGTTGCCTCCGCCACGTTTCTCATTCTCGCTCAACCGATCCTGGTTGCCCTGGCGGCCCATCTCCTGCTGAAAGAGCGCCTCAACCGCTGGAACTATATTTCGATGACGCTCACCCTGCTTGGGGCGTTTCTGATCTTCGGGGGCGATTTGCAGTTGGGTCCTTCGTATCTGCTGGGTGACGGCCTGGCGCTGCTCGGTGCGGTCGGCACCGCCGGGTATCTCCTCGTCGCGCGCATGGTGCTGCCGGATCGCACGGTGAAAGGCCGCGGCATTCCGATCCAGCTCTACCTTCCTCCGGTGTATTGGACCGCTACCCTTGTCCTTCTTGCCGTCTGCATGGTCAAAGGTGTCCCGCTCGCAGGCTACGCAACAAACTCATGGATTGCGCTGGTGCTGCTCGGTCTGGGGCCCACGGTCATCGGGCATTCCCTCTTCA
>WJJA01000426.1 GCA_014729955.1 bacterium | reverse complement strand
CGGTCAGCGGGTGCTTCAGCAGCTGCATAATGACCTTGAAGGGGATCGTGGAGACATCCGCGCCCAGGCGTGCGGCTTCCAGCACATGCAGCGGGTTGCGGATCGAGGCGACGAGAATCTCGGTGCCGAAGCCGTAGTTGCCGTAGATCTCGGCAATATCCTCGATCAGCGCCATCCCGTCATGGCTGATGTCGTCGAGGCGTCCCACGAAGGGACTGATGTACGCTGCGCCCGCCTTGGCGGAAAGCAGTGCCTGTGTGGCGGAAAAGCAAAGCGTCTGGTTTACCTTGATGCCGTCGTCCGCGAGGGCACGGCATGCCTTGATGCCGTCGTAGGTCAACGGCACCTTGACCACGATGTTGTCGTGGATCTTTGCCAGCTCACGACCTTCCTTGATCATCTCATCCGCTTCCAGCGCGACCACTTCGGCCGAGACCGGACCGTCCACTTCCTTGAGAATGTCTTCCAGCACCTCACGGAACGGTCGCCCGGTTTTGGCGACGAGAGACGGATTGGTGGTGACGCCGTCCAGCACGCCCAGGCTGTTCGCTTCGCGGATTTCGTTGATGTCGGCGGTGTCGATGAAAAACTTCATGGTATGTCTCCCCAGACAGTCGATATCGGTTTATCTTCGTTTGTATCGAGTTCGTAACGGACACGTGCGAGTGCAAGCCCCTGCGGCGCGACCGGCACACCGGCACGATCCGCCCTGCCCTGCAGCATCTCCTCCAGTTCAGAGGCGGAGATGTGTCCCGAGGCGGCCTGCAGCATGGTGCCGACCAGTGTGCGCACCATGCGCCGCAGGAAACGGTCGGCAACCACCACAACTCGCGCACCGAACGGAGTGGAGTGTACGCTCACACGGCGTAATTCGCAAATGGTACTCTCCCCGGGGTCCGGCTGTGTGGCGAAGAGGCTCCAGTCGCGTCTGCCGGGAAAGCGCTGTGCGACGGCTGCCAAATCCTCCGGATTCCAGGAGACGGCCGGTCGCAGGCCGAAACGCTCCATGAACGGGTCACGCACACGCAGCAGGTTGTAGACGTATACTCGCTCCGTTGCCCTGAAACGTGCGTGGAATGTATCGGGCACGTCGCGCGCCCCAGTCACACGGATCGCATCCGGCAGCATGGACTCCATCGCACGAAGCAACTTGGAGTGAACGCGCGGGGTTGGTGCGTCATAGTGCACCACCTGCCCCGCCGCATGCACGCCGGCATCGGTTCGACCTGCCGCATAGACCCGCACCGGAGCATTGTGAAAAGACGAAAGCGCAGTCTCCAGCTCACCCTGGATGGTGGGTATACGGGGCTGCACCTGCCAACCGTGAAAGTCCGTGCCGTCATAGGCGAGGTTCAACCGTACCCGTTTCACACCTTTCAAAGTACCGTCCTCCGCGCCCAAACAGTCAAAGCGAACAACAGCGGCAGGGCGGATAGAATGACCGTGAAGCTGTCGCGCGGGGTCCAGCGCAGCGGGTGGAGCGCGCCACGTTTCGCTCTCGTATCGTAGCCCCGCAGGTAGAGGCTCGCGGCGATATCGTCCGACCGTCGCAGTCCTCCGACCAGCAGCGGCACCACCAGGGGAATCCAGGCGCTCACTCGTCGCAACCCGCGCCCCTCATTCCAGCCGCGCGCTCGAAGGGCGTTGCGAAGCTGCCGGGCTTCATCGAACAGGGTCGGGACGTATCGCAGGGCCAGGCCGAACGCCGGCGCAACTGCGCCGGTCGCGACACCCAGCCTGCGCAGTGGAGAAAGAAGGCTATCCATCGCTTTTACGGTGTCCAGTGGGGTGATGGAAAAGGCTGCCGATCCACCCGCCAGGACCGCCGCGACAAGCCGGCCGCTGAACAGAAGCCCCCTCCACAGACCTTCTTCCGTCAAGGTCCACCGCAATCCCGGCACCATCCAGACAATCCGGCCCGGCGTGACAAATCCCTGGATCACAACAGTTATCCCGATCATCCAGCTGAGGGAGAGCAGCAGCATGCCGAGACGAAACCACACGGTTCGCATATGGGAGGGTGTGCTGTATCGGATAGCCTGGTCCGCAGAATTGCCGTCAGGTTGCGCTGCGCGCTTCAAGGGGATGGTAAAGGGCGCCGCCGCGGCGAGCAGCATGCCGCCCCAGAGGGCACCTCCCGCAGGCAGGGCGGTGACGGCGATCAGTATGAGCAGGGTGGATATCAAACGCGCGCGCGGGTCCATCTGCAATTCCCCGGGTGACAAGGTCCGGCAGAAAATAGCTTGAATGAGGGCAGGAGGACAACGTTGGAGCGGTTGCTCAGATAGCGGGATTGCGTTGGACACGCATTCGGGTTTTCATGGACGTCTTGTCGTTCGATCCGGCTGGAGGTTCTGCGCAAAACGTTCATTCCCTCCACTCGCTACCAGGCGTAGCTCAAGCCGGCAACCACCCCGAAGGGTTTGTAGTTTGCCCCCAACTGAGCCACCAGGCCGAGATCCTGCCAGAACATGTAATACAATCCCGCCGAACCATTTGCATATGCGAGGGTCTTGTCCTGTACCCAGTAGGTATCGACCCAGAGGACATTGTTTTCCCGGTCGTAGTACCGCAGGTATTCCGTTTCGATCGAGATTCCGGCGGCGGCGTAAAGGGCGACACGTTCCAGCAACACCTTGGTAATCCCGCCGTTGATGGTAATCCAGAACGATTCACTGCCGCGCAGGACGCTCAGATACTGGTTTTCGGCTACACTGGG
>WJJA01000425.1 GCA_014729955.1 bacterium | reverse complement strand
CTCTCTATCCATCCAGGCTGCAAGGACTGTAACCCATACTCTCCGAATGACAACTTGTTGCAGCGAGTCGCCTTACCCCGCGTCCGTCCCCGTTGCACTTTCCGTCGTTTGACTCGTTTCGGCGCCAGCATTGAACTGTTCCTTCCTCCCTACAACCGCGCTGTTAGCTCGCGACCGCTTGTTTCTCGGCCTTCTTGATAATCTCGCCCTTGCAGATCCACACCTTCACGCCGATCGTGCCGTATGTGGTGCGTGACTCCGCGATGGCGTAGTCGATGTCCGCGCGCAGGGTGTGCAGCGGGATGCGACCTTCCTTGTAGGCCTCTTTGCGGCTCATTTCCGCGCCGCCCAGGCGACCCTTGGTCTGCACCTTGATACCCTCGGCGCCCATGCGCATCGCCGCCTGGATCGCCTTCTTCATCGCGCGGCGGAAACTCACACGCCCTTTCAACTGCTGCGCGATGGATTCCGCCACCAGGGCGGACTCGATTTCCGGTCGCTTGATCTCGTAGATGTTGAGCTGCACATCCTTGCCGGTCACTTCCGCCAGCTCCGCCTTCAGCTTGTCGACTTCGGACCCCTTACGGCCGATGACAATGCCGGGACGGGCGGTGTGAATCGATACCGTGATCAGCTTCGGGGTGCGGCCGATCTCGACGCGTGCCACGCCGGCGTTCTGAAGACGCTTCTCCAGGTAGCGCCGCAGCATCAAGTCTTCGTTCAGCTTCTGATCAAAGGCGGTCTCGTCGAACCAGTTCGAGTTCCAGGTCTTGTTGACCTTGAGACGAAATCCGACCGGATGAACTTTCTGACCCATCAATCACTCCTTGGTGCGCCTGCCGGCTACTCGACCGGCTCACGGGCTTCGACCCTGATAAAGATATGACTGGTGCGCTTGCGAATACGGGTCGCGCGACCCATCGCCCTTGCACGCCAGCGCCGCAGCGTCGGCCCTTCCTGCACATTGATTTCTTTGATCACGGCGTCGTTTACATCGATACCGCGCGATTCGTCCTTTTCCATCAGGTTCGCAAGCGCGCTGCGGAGCAGCTTCTCGATCGGCACCGCCGCCTTCTTCGGGCTGTGCGTGAGAAGGCCCTGGGCCTCCCCGGCGTGCATCCCGCGGACGAGGTCCGCCACCAGGCGGGCCTTCCGAGGCGCCACGCGAATGAATCGGGCTGTTGCACGTGCTTCCACGATTCCCTCCAGATACCGGTGCGTCAGCGCTTGCCGGCCTTTTCGCTTTTCTTGTCGCCCGCATGGCTGCGGAACGTCCGTGTCGGGGCGAATTCACCCAACTTGTGACCTACCATATTCTCCGTGATGAACACCGGCACATGCTTCTTGCCGTTGTGCACCGCGATGGTCAGCCCGACGAACTCCGGGCTGATGGTCGACCGTCGCGACCATGTCTTGATCACCTTCTTGCTGCTGCTCGACTGCGCGGCTTCCACCTTCTTGACAAGGTGATCGTCAATGAAGGGACCCTTTTTAATCGACCGGGCCATGAGCTTCCCTCTTGCCGGTTACGTTCTTCGATACGCGGGCCTGAAAACGCCCGCGACACTTACCTTTTACTTCTTCCCGCGGCGCTTCAGGATCATCTTGTCCGACGGCTTGCGCTTGCGGGTCTTGTACCCCTTGGTCGGCTTGCCCCACGGTGTGCAGGGATGACGACCGCCGGAGGAGCGACCTTCGCCGCCGCCCATGGGGTGATCCACCGGGTTCATGGTCACGCCGCGGTTATGGGGGCGACGTCCCATGTGACGGGACTTCCCGGCTTTGCCGTACGACACGTTCTCGTGCTGGTCGTTCCCGACAATGCCGATCGTCGCCATGCAGACTTCAGGGACATAGCGCATCTCACCGGACGGCATCTTCAGGACGGCTTTGCCGGCGTCACGTGCCATCAGTCGTACGCTCGCGCCTGCGGACCGTGCGATCTGACCACCGCGACCGGGCATCAGCTCGACGTTATGCACCGCTGTGCCCAGAGGCACACGGGTCAACGGCATCGCGTTGCCCACGCGAATGTCCACGTTCTCGTGTCCCGACACAATCGTATCGCCCACCTGGATGCCCTTGGGCGCCAGGATGTAGCGCTTGTCGCCGTCGGCATACACCACCAGCGCGATGTTCGAGCTGCGGTTCGGATCGTACTCGATCGTCGAAACCGTTCCCGGGACATTAAACTTGTTGCGCTTGAAATCGATCTTGCGATACTTGCGCTTATGTCCGCCCCCACGGTGCCAGGCGGTTACACGGCCGTTGTTGTTGCGGCCGCCGGACTTCGGCAGCGGCTCAAGCAGGCTCTTCTCCGGCTCAACCTGGGAAATTTCGTTTTTGTCCAGGTTCGTCCGGAACCGTTGCCCCGGGGTCACCGGGTTGTATTTTTTCAGCATGGGATCCTCGCTGGAGGAGTCAGCTGTTGAGACAGATGCGACGTGCGAGCGTCACCCTGTCCATCCTTACACATTTTCGTACAACTCGAGGGTGTCGCCCTTCTTCAGGGTGACGAGGGCCTTTTTCCACGTGGGACGGCGGCCGACAAACCGACCCAGCCGTTTCCACTTGCCCTTCATCTTCATCGTGCGTACCGCGATGACCTCCACGTCGAAGATCTCCTCGATCGCACGCTTGACCTCGATCTTGTTGGCGTGAGGCGCCACCTCAAACACGTAGGTGTTTTGCTCTTCCATCTGCAGAACCGATTTCTCAGTCTGCAGCGGCCGCCTCAGCAACTTCCGCAGTTCGACGTTTCTGTCCACCGAGCACCTCGGAAATCGGGTTCAGCGTCTCCTTCAGAATCAGGAGTACGCGATGGTTCAACAAATCCATGGTTGAGGCTTCGATCCCCACACGCACCGTGCAACCCTTGATGTTCCCTGCGGAACGAACCAGGTTCGGCCGATGGTCCGGCGTAAGGATCAAGACCTTTTCGCCTTCCAGCTCGAAGCCCTTCAGCAGGTCGACCAGTTCACGAGTCCGCGGAGCGTCCATCGCGATATCGTCAACCACGCGAATCGCCTCTTCCGTCGCTCGTGTGCTCAGCGCACTGCGGCGTGCGAGACGGTTCACCTTCTTTGGGATGTCCATCCGATACGGGTGGGGCGTGGGGCCGAAAATCGTGCCGCCGTGCCGCCACAGCGGGCTGCGGATGGTACCGGCACGTGCCGCGCCGCGACCTTTCTGCCGCCACGGTTTGCGCCCGCCGCCGGCCACCGCCGAACGGTTCTTCGCCGCGTGGGTTCCCTGGCGCATCCGCGCACGCTGTACCTTTACCGCCAGGTACATCGCGTGCTCGTTCGGCTCCTGCTCGAACACGTTTGCGTCCAGTTCCACGTCCTCGCCCGTCGGTTGCCCCGTACGGTCATACACAGGCAGTTTCATGGTTACGCTTCCTTGCGAAGTTCCACGATGCTGTTGCGTGCACCCGGCACCGCGCCGCGTACCAACAACAGATTGCGGTCCTCGATCACTTCAACAACAACCAGGTTGCGGGTGGTGGTACGGGCGTTGCCGTACTGCCCCGCCATACGCTTGCCTTTCCAGACCCGGCTCGGGTCCGCGCCGGCGCCGATCGATCCCGGTCCGCGCTTCGATTCGTGCGTACCGTGCGACCCCTTGTGCCCGTGAAAGTTATGCCGACGCATCACGCCCGAATAGCCGCGGCCCTTGGACTTGCCGCTCACATGCACGGTGTCGCCCGGGACGAACACATCGGACACTTTCACTTCCGTGCCCTCTTCGAAGCCCGACATGCCGCGAAACTCACGCAGCACCCGAGTCGGCTTCACACCGGCACGCTTGAAGTGACCGTTTTTCGGTTCGTTTACACGGCTTTCTTTTGCTTCCCAAAAGCCGAGCTGCAACGCATCGTACTTGTCAGGGCCCTCGGAGCTCTTCACTTGCACCACCGGGCAAGGCCCCGCCTCAATCACGGTTACCGGAATCTGCCGTCCGTCCACGAACACGGACGTCATTCCGATCTTGCGGCCCAATATGCCTTGTGCCATGGTTCCGATACTCCTCAGGTCTTGATCTCGATGTCGACACCCGCCGGCAACTCGAGCTTCATCAGCGCATCGATGGTCTTGGACGATGAGTTCAAGATGTCGATCAGGCGCTTGTGAATACGGGTCTCGAACTGTTCACGGGACTTCTTGTCAATGTGCGGCCCGCGCAGGACCGTCCACATCGAGCGCTTTGTCGGCAGCGGCACCGGACCGGAAATCACCGCGCCGGTCGAGCGCGCCGTCTGGATAATCTTCTGCGTCGACTTGTCGATCAGAATGTGATCGTACGCCTTCAGCCGAATGCGAATGTTCTGTCCGGCCACGGCTCCTCCGTGCCTTCTTCCGGCATCCTTCGGGGACGCCAACCAGTTTGCTTCTATCCTCAAGTGGATCGGGGCTCATCACCCCCCGCAGGCAGACACACCTGCGCCACTCTTCAACTTGTCTGCTCTATGCTCGAGCGGGGCAGGCGGCTATGCCTGCCGGTCGCTGCTTCCACTCAACCCTGAGTGGGGCAGGCCTCCGCGCCTGCTGCAACCCTACTCGATAATCTTCGCGACCACACCCGCGCCGACCGTACGGCCGCCTTCACGAATCGCG
>WJJA01000424.1 GCA_014729955.1 bacterium | reverse complement strand
TTCGTGCTGCACACAAGACATACGGCATGGATGCCGTCATCACACGCTGTTCCAACAACTACGGACCCTTCCAGTTCCCGGAAAAACTGATTCCGTTGATGATCGCCAACGCACTCGAGTACAAGCCGTTACCGGTGTATGGGGATGGACTGCAGGTGCGTGACTGGCTGTATGTGGAAGATCACTGTTCCGCTCTGACCGTTGCCCTGGAAAAGGGCGAGTCGGGTGAGGTGTACAACATCGGCGGGCACAATGAATGGGCGAATATCGATGTCGTGAAACTGCTGCTGAAGCACCTTGACAGGCCCGAGAGCTTGATCACCCACGTAACCGATCGGCCCGGGCATGATCGTCGATACGCCATCGATGCCGGGAAAACAGAGCGCGAACTCGGATGGACCCCGACCCACCGGTTTGAAGAGGCACTGCCCCGCACGATTGAATGGTACCTGCAAAACGGGGAATGGATGCAGCGTGTACGGAGCGGGGCCTACAAAGAGTACTATGAACTGAATTACGGTCGAAGAAGCGAAGCATGACTGTCGGGATACAGGGGGGGGGACACGAACCTGTCAGGCGCTCATACAGAAAAGACGGGATTGCTGACGCATGTCCTTCCACCAAAGCCGGGACGGACTCGTTTACCCTCCGAAGAAACAAACTGCAACAAAGAGATCAACCGTCCAGCGCGAAATTCTGCTGCGATCGTTCCAGGCGGAGCAGGGTTTTTTTCAGGTCGAGACCGCCGGTGAATCCACCGAGGCCGTCTGTGGCAACCACGCGATGACAGGGAATGACAATCGGAACAGGGTTTTCCGCCATCGCTGTGCCCACCGCACGGGCTGCTCCGGGTTTACCGGCCATGGCCGCCAGTTCCCCGTAGCTGACCGTATCACCGGGGGGGATGGTACGCAAGGCTTCGTAAATCCGAAGACGGAAATCCGTGATGCCTACCGGGTAGGAGACGCACAGAGTCGACATTCCGAGAGGGTCTTCACCGGAGAAGTAACGACGGAACGCTTCGAGTACACGATTGACGGTGCCGTGTCCGAACACGACATGCTCGGAGATCTCCTTCGCACGGGCAACCGGATCGCCTTCAACATTCAACCGTACCTCAAGCAGCGAAATATTCTTGAGGACCACCAGCACTGTTCCAACGGGAGTATCCTCTAACCATCCCGCTTGCAGCCTGGAGCGCTCCATCTGAAATCCCTCGGTTGGACCTTGACCTCGACGGGCGTAATGTACAAGATTTCGAGGGGCTTCGCGACGTTCGGGCGGGGCAGGGAGAAATTGAGGAGAGGGTTCATGTACATCGAGATCACGGAAACGGAACTGGCCTGGCTTGTCCAACAGAAACGCCCCGAAAAAGTCCCGGTTGAACTGGACCTCGTGAAGGAGAACGCCCTGCGTATCGTTGTAGACATCAAGCTCTTCAAACTTACCATCACCCTCAGCAATCCCAGCATGAACAAAGAAGGCTGGCTCCGTTTCGATGTCTCGCCCGCCGATATCGGCTCCTTCATGAAGCTGTTGATGAAGGCCAAGCCCGAGCTTCGAGACCGCATTCGCAGCAAACCGGGCAGGCTCGCCGTGAAAATGCCCGAAGAGCTGCTCGACCGCGTTGCAATCAAGGAAATCCGCTTCGAAGAAGGTCGAGTCACAGTTGAAGCAGGTCTGATGAAGGTGTAGGCCACCCGCCACGGTGTCGCAGTCCCGCAACACGAAATACGGTTGCTCGTTCCGACTCCGGAACCGCTTCCTTACGAAGCCTGTCGCTGTCTAAAGGGCAGGTTTAGCAGAGAGGAGAGCGCCGGCGTCCGGTTTGCTATTGGATCGCTGAGTCCGAAATGGAGCAGGCATGGATCAAGCTCCGGACAACTGCATGATGACCAACGATCCACCAGGGAGAAGGACCATGGCAAACCTCACCACTATCGCTATCTTCGCGGGCTTCTTCGGCGGCTTCGGCATACTCTTCATCGGTGTCGGATTCCTGTGGTGGATCTCGCTCAATAAACAGACCGTTGACTTGAAGATTGAGCAGACAGGGCGCATGGACCGCACCGAGGCAGGAGGTTGAGCTGAAGAGAGAGCAAACGGAATATGACCCTTCCTTTGGACGTAATCGGACCTATATTTTAGAAAAGTTAGATACATCTAACACTCCAGGCAAAGAAAGCTTAGTGTTATGAAAGCGATGCTGTTTACCAGGTACGGCGGGCCGGACGTGCTGCAACCCGCGCAGATCGATACCCCGATGCCGAATGATCACGAGGTCCGAATTCAGATTCATGCAGGAACCGTGACGTCCACCGAGTGCACCTTTCGCAAGGGCCAACCTATCATCGCGCGCCTGTTTACCGGGTTGACCAAACCCAAATTGAAGATGCTCGGCGAGGAGCTGGCGGGTGTGGTGGATGTGGTCGGCAGGGAGGTGACACGTTTCAAGCCGGGCGATGAGGTCTTCGGCATCACCGGAGAGAGCTTCGGCGCCAATGCGGAGTACATCTGCCTGCCGGAAGATGCGACCCTGGCGCTGAAGCCGGCGAACATCAGCTTTGCGGAGGCCGTGGCGCCTGTGGACGGTGTATTGACCGCCTTGCCGTTCCTGCGTGATGAAGCCAATCTGTCTGCCGAAACACAGATCCTGATTAATGGAGCCTCGGGCGCGATCGGCACATCGGCGGTGCAACTGGCGAAACAGATGGGAGCTGAGGTGACCGGTGTGTGCAGCACGGCCAACGTGGAGCTGGTCCGGTCGCTGGGCGCGGATCACGTAATCGATTACAAGAAGGAAGACTTCACACGTTCCGGGCGCACCTGGGACGTCATCTTCGACACTGTCGGCAAGCTTTCCTTCCCTCGATGCAAACGAGCATTGAAACCGCACGGGCTCTTCCTTGAAACCGGGATTTCCGGATCGATTCTGTTC
>WJJA01000423.1 GCA_014729955.1 bacterium | reverse complement strand
GGTCGATCTCATTCCGGGTGTTCTTGCAGCTCAATGATTGACCAGATTGCAGGACTATTCCCGGCAGGCCTTCTCCAGCATTAAAAGTGTGGACGCAATAAAAACCACTGGAGTCTGGAGCGGCCTTATACGTTTGAACTGAACCGTTCTGCCTCAGACCGATCAGCCCGCAGTCGTTGCCGAGCAGTTCACGACCGGTAGCAAGGAATCCCTCAATCACTTCTTCCACGGTTCGATTTGCCTGGAAGGAGCGGGTCGTGCGAAGTAGCAGTTGGAGTTGCCGATTTTTCTCTTCCAGAGCCTCCTGTGCGCGTGTTTGCTCGGTGACATCCCGTAGCGTGACCATCGCACACGCTTCATCATGGATGGTCACCGGCCCGATACGTCCGTCGCAGATTCTTGTTTTACCGGCGATACAGTCCAGTGAGGAACGGAACGTTTTCCGTTCGGGCGATCGCTTCATGTCTTCCAGTACGGCTGTAAAGCTTTCCAGGCAGGCGACTGGTTCTATCGATTCGATCTGCTTCCCCTGCAGGACATCGGCAGAAAACCCGAACCATTCAACAAACGTTCGGTTTGCTTCCAGAATGGTATGGTCTACCAGATGCACGATGAAACGAGCATCCCCGGATCCATGAAAGGCTTTTTCGAATACCTCTCGTTTCCCGTGCAACTCGGCTTCCACTTTCTTCTGAGCGGTGATGTCACGAACAAGCGCGAGGATACGATCCTGCCGCACCAGCTGCAGTCTGCTTTCGAACCATTTTTCCGAACTGTCCGCTGTTTGCACATGGTATTCAATGGTATGCAGCTTGCCGGTTTCGAAGGTGGTATCGATTGCACGTTTCCACGCGCTCACCGTTTCTTCGGGCAGACGGATGCTGAAAATATCTTTGCCGACCAATTCCGATGGATGGACAAGCAACTGATCGGGCGACGGGCTGTGATAGTCATAAATCACTCCCTTATGATCAATCAGAAAGAGCAGGTCCGGCATCAGATTGAAAAGTGCCGGGTTCAGCAGGGTGTTATTGCCGTTTGGCTCAACCTGTCGTTCATCTGACAAGCTTCGCCGGTCGTGATATAGCATTCCGCCAAGACCTGCGGAGAGGATTGCAGGAACAATAGTAGTCCAGGACATTCCTGCTTGAGACGTCTCCTCTTTCGAAAAGGCGACAGACAATACAGTTGCCGCAATAAAGACGGCAGAAAGCAGGAGGAGTGCTTTTTTATGGGACCTATGGAAGAATCGTTTCATGAATGCTCAGTCTGAAGGATCGAATCAGGGTGAAAAAACGGATCATGGTCAAGTCCCGCAACAAGACACTTGCGATGTATTGACGCACGTTAAATCATGTTCCCCAAGGGGTTATGCTGTCCCAACGGGCGACTGCGAGAACGGCAACGGTTTCGAACCGGAAGTGAATCGTTACCGAAATCGTTCAGACTTCGTCGCCTTCGCGATTTCCGGAAATCAGTTGATGTGCGTACACGATCGGGACCGTCAGGTTGTTGAAGATTCTGCCCGGCACACGCCAGACCATCACCGTGGACATGCGATCACGCACCTCGCGCGCTTCAAGCAGGCTGATCTCACGATGCTCCTTGAGGTGCAGACTGTAAATCGATTCACGTGTCATCGTTCGGTTCCTTCCCGTTAGCAGTGCATGGGTGCCGGGCAAGGCGGGGTTTCTCGCCCGGCTCCCCTGCAGCAGTGGGATCGATCAATACTCTCCGAAATCCCTGGAATCCAGTTCAATGCGCAGTTCGTCCTCACGCGGTTCTACGCGACGGGTTCCGTTGCCATGATGCCCCTTGCTGTCGGTGTCTCGATAGTTCATGGAATCCCAACCCTGGCGGGACGCAGGTCGTGCATGCCCGTTACCGTCATGTCCGTTTCCGGAAAGGAGGGCCCTGCGCTGGTTGGATTGGGTCGTTCCGGACAACGTGAAGCGTGCCAGCATGCTGCGCAGTTGCTGAGCCTGGCCGGACAACTCTTCAGACGCCGCGGCGCTCTCCTCCGCGCTGGAGCTGTTGGATTGTGTGACCTGGTCGATTTGCTGCAGCGAATCGCTGACCTGATCGATGCCGGTGGCCTGTTCACGGGAGGCGCTGTCGATCTCGGCGATCAGGTCGGACACCTTGGTGATGCCGCCCACGATGTGCTCAAGCGCCGATGCGGTCGCTTCAGCGATAGAACTGCCGCGTTCCGCCTTCTGAATCGACCCCTCAATCATGGCAGTGGTCTCTTTCGCCGCTTTTGCAGAACGCTGGGCAAGATTGCGCACCTCTTCGGCGACGACTGCGAAGCCCTTGCCGTGCACGCCTGCACGAGCCGCTTCCACCGCGGCGTTCAATGCCAGCAGGTTGGTCTGGAAGGCGATCTCGTCGATGGTCTTGATGATTTTCGAAATTTCACCAGATGCCTGGTTGATCTCACCCATCGCCGCGAGCATCTGCTTCATCTGCTCGTTGCCCTCCCTCGCGCCCTTCGCCGCTTCATTGGACAGGGCGTTCGCCTGGCCGGCGTTCTCCGCATTCTGCTTGGTCTGTGATCCCATTTCGGTCATGGAAGAGGTGATCTCTTCAAGCGAAGACGCCTGCTCGGTGGCGCCTTCGGAAAGCGTCTGGCTTGAGTCGGAAACCTGTGCGGCACCTGAGGAGACCTGCTGTGCCGCGACAGATACCTGCTCGAGGATGTCGTTCAATACATCAAGTGTGGAATTGAGCGAATCTTTTACGACGGCGTGATCACCCTCGTATTCGCCCATCACGCGCTGCGAAAGATCGCCGTCGCTCATCGACTTCAGAACACCCACCGCCTCATTTACCGGATCAAGGATATTTTCCACTGCACCATTGAAAGCGTCGATCAGCAGCTTGTAATCGCCTTCAGCGCCTTCGATCTCGGCGCGAGAACGCAGGTCGCCCTGCTTCAGGTTCTGCGCGGTACGGTTCAACTCGGTGACGACGGACTTTACTTCGGTCATGTCCGCCACATATTCCAGACCGCCGATGATGTTGCCGTGATCGTCATGCAGCGGGGCGCCGGTATACCGGATCGGCAGGTTCAGACCGCGAGCGCTCACACTGGTCTCGCCTGTGAAAATGCCGTTGTTCTTCATCGCCTTTGCGGTACGGCATTCGCCGGTCTTGCAGTGGGGATTGGTAAACAGGTCGTAGCACTTCTTACCGATGCAGGCTTCCGGTTCCAGCCCGGCCACCTGCGCACCGGCGTTGTTCATGAACTTTACCGTGAAGTCCGTGTCGATCGCCCTCACCGGTGTCGGGACGTTGTTGAGGTAGCTGACTTTCGTCGAAGCGTCGTCGAGAATACGCTTTTCTTCAGTCTTGTCCAGCACGTATTCCACCGCACCGATGATATCGCCCTCTTCATCCTTCACGGGACTGCCGGTATACTGGATCGGAATTCGTGTACCGTTGATGTCGGCAACGGTTTCCCCGGTGAACGTGCCGTCACGATTCATCGCCTGGTGAAGCTTGCAGCTTTCCGTGCGGCAGTCTTCCGTGTTGAAAAGGTTATAGCATTTTAGGCCGATAGTTTGTTCCTGTGTGCGGCTGACCGCGGTCGCACCCTGGCGATTCATGTAAGTGACATTGAAATCGCGGTCGATCATCATCACCGGCACAGGGACAGATTCAAGGACGTCTGTCTTTTTTCTCAATTCGCCGGCGAGCTCTTCCTGTTGCTGACGTTGCTCTTTTGACTGAAACAAGTAGCGCACCATCTTCCACTCCTAACTCACGCCTGATCACGTTTTTCGCGTTTACCCCGCCTTTTGCAAGGGGTGTGCCAGAGTTTGTGTGAGTGAAATTAGCGCAGTGTCGTAAAATAAGAAATAGCAATATTTTAGAATAGGAGTCGGCGACTCGCGTGATTTTGATCATTTTATCAAAGAGCAGTTTTTTCAACAAATAGCAATAGAACTTTTGGGAATCGGGGAATTTGGGTTATTTCGTGTTTGTGCACGGTTGGGTTGGTGAAAATTGGTCAATCGCTCAATTTTCATCACCCCATTCGAAAAGGTGCTGAAAATTCGGCGTGGTAATCCTGAATATATCAACTGATCCATATGTGATGATCGTATCAAACTGAGACGCGAGTCATCAGGAGAATGCGGTGGGACAATGTGTTGGTATGAATGTCATTTCGTGAAAAGAACTGCAAGAGGGAATCGATTGGCTTGTCAGGGAACCGGGGAACCTTTCTTTAAAACGACGTGAAAAACCGTCCCTTTTCCTTCATCGCTTTCAACTTCGATACGTCCGCCGTGGGTGCGCACGATGCTTTGAGTGACGGCGAGCCCCAATCCGGTGCCTTTCCCCGGATCC
>WJJA01000422.1 GCA_014729955.1 bacterium | reverse complement strand
GGCTGCCACCGGGGACCGCAGCTGGATCGAGGTGGAACCCTCATTCGGTGTAATCCAAAGCGCGCCGGAACTGGTACGCATTTCCGTGGACCGCGGTGCTTTTTCTAACAATGGAATCTTCCGCGGCAGCGTGCGCTTCGAATCCAATTCGGGCCAACGGCGCTACGTGACGATCATCGTTACCGTCGAAGAGCAGCCCCGTTCGATGGGCACATGGGACGAGATCGTTCTGGAAGAAAACTACTACATCCGGAGTGAAGAGCTGACCATGACCGAAACCGCCAGGCTGCGCACACGATTGCATCTCGCCGGGTGGCCGGGTGATTACGGGCTGGAGTTGTTTATCATGGATCCGATGCAGGTGACACGTTACATCAACGGCCTCAGCTATTCCTACATGTGGCATGATGTTGTCATCCAGACGGGGACGCACAACCTGGATACCCCGAACCCTTTCGAGGTCGGGACACGTTTCGTTCTGCTTGTCGACAATACTGATTACGGCCTCGTTGAGACGGATTTCGACGGTTGGAATGACACCGCGCTGTTCAGCCTGGAGTTGCTTACCCTGCCGTAGCGGTGTGTTTCTTATCGCAACGGCGGATCCATAAGGGGAGGGATCCCGGGCACCACGACATCGTACTTCGCCTCGGCGAGATGTTCATATACTCGCCCGAGACAGGCGCGAAACAGGCGGTCGTGCAGCGGAGGGGCGGCGGACGCTGACGTTCGCGTGCCGTAACAGCGGAACCATTGCTCGCTTTGCGCTGCGTAAAAGGCTTTCCAGGCGCGAGAAAGGGAGCGTGTCCGTTCGGTCGGTCGGTTCAAATGCGGTTGCCACGATCCTGCCGTTTCCTCGAGATCACGTCGGACGCGAGCCAACCAGGCCCATGCCCGGTGTTGAGCCGGCTCGCCGACCCACCGTGCAAGGTTGTCTTCCAGTATATCAAGAAAACGCGCATCATCCCACTGCGGCAGGGTTTCCACCGGATGAGCCGGTATGCCCCGTGCGGGGTTGCCGTGCAGGTACTCGGACGGCGTCACCGTGACCAACGCCCCCGCCTGCTGAAGAGCCTGCAGCTTCGTATAGAGGGCATGATGATCGGGGGGAGCGGGTCGCAGGGTCGAATCCGTTTCCCATGTCTCGCCGTGAGCAAACAGTACGGCGACAAAGCGTGACGAGTCGGGGTGGGAGGGTTGCAGGCTTACAAGGTGTCTGATGAACCGATCCGCGGTGTCGGGATCGGCCGGGCTCTCTTCCGGTGCCGGCCAGAGTGTGGGACCGGGCAAGGCGGCGACAATCGCACAATTCTGCCCGTCGGGAAGCGCTACGCGACAGAGGCCGTGCGACGATGTACCGTCTGAACCAGAGGCGGGTGTGCATGTGATGACCCATTCGGCACCCGCCCTGCTGAACAGCGACAGAACGTTTTCGGAAACCAATCCGCCCGCCGGCAGCATCCCGGACGGTTGCCGGCCGAACCTGTCTGCATGGGCATGCCCGGCCTGTTCGATGTGCCATTCAGCATCGCCCGGATGCTGAAACTCGATCGAATCGGGAACACCCGGTCGATGTTTGCAAACGGATTGCAGGTCGTATAGGAGCGGCAGCGGGGGATCGTAAAAGGGTGAGGTGATCAGTTCAACGTTTCCCTCGCCCGTTGCATGGTCGTACTGCAGCGATCGGTACAGCGGAACAATCGACGCGATGATCTTGTACGCTTCCGCGACGAGACGATTGGCATCGCTTTCAAGGAAGGGACGATCGCGTCGAAAGGTGCCGTCTTCGGTCTCGTGCAGAAGGTCGGACAGGTCCACGGTACGCCCGTCGGCGAGCTTCACCGGTCCGTGCAGGAGCGCCGGATCGAACCATGTAAGGAAAAACCAGCACTTGAGATCTCGTTTCTGTTGCAGGGTGAAGTCACCGGGGTTGACACGCATCAGCTCGGCATATGGCGGAAAGGTAGTCTCGGAAACGCCCGGCAGGGGTTGCCTCGCATGGTCGGGGCCGTAAAACAGGTGCACATCTTCTTCGAGACCGAACTGCCCGGTCGGTGTCAGCATCAGGTCGATCCAGGGGTCGGTGCGCCCGCCGAATGCTGTCAGAAAGGACGCTGCCCGGATGCGGTTGTTCCCGGCATCGTAGTAACGTTCGATCCGTTCGAGATACCGGTTTTGCAACAGCGACAGCATCCACGGTGACAGGCAAGCCGTGGTGTGAAGCTTGGGAAATGCGGCGGCTGCGGCACCTTCGCGGTAAAGATGTTGCAGAGCATAACGCAGTAAGCCGGCAGGGGCCGGCTGATCCGTGTGCGGGAGAATTGGCGAAGGGTTGGGGAAGTTGTGGATGATCGCAACGTACAGGGTGCCCCGTTTGGAGGTGTCGGCTGTCGTTATGACCATCGCGGTGTCCGGCGGCGAGGCGCATGCGAGACTCCCGATCAGGGCAAGGATGGCCGGAATGAATCCGACACGCGCGAACCCGGCAATGGACCAGGTACCTTTCACCAGGCTCTCCCAACGAAGGATGATTCGAGTAGCGATCCGTTTTCCCTTATGACCTGTGGGTGACCGGCTTTCGTTCCTACGGTATCCTTCAGCGAGGCAACGGCGTGAGGTTCCGCTCACGAGTTATCGAGCAGCGCTTTCACCTGGAACGATCGTCGGTGGATGGCGCAGGGTCCGAGGGTGCGAAGCGCTTCGATATGGGCGGCGGTGCAGTATCCTTTGTGCCGTGCGAAGCCGTATCCCGTGTATTGCTTATCATAGTCGATCATGATACGGTCCCGATGCTCTTTGGCCAGGATCGATGCCGCACCGATGGAAAAGCTGACACGATCTCCCTTAACGACGTTGACCTGCCGTCCGATACCGATCGGGGGGATGGTGCCGTCCACGAGCAGCAGGATGCGTTCAGGGCCGAGCACTTCGACGACTTGCCGCACGGCGGTTTCCATCGCCAATCGTGTCGCCTGCAGAATATTGATACGGTCGATGACGGCATGGTCGACTTCGGCCACGGCCCACGCGGTCGCTTGGGCCTGGATCAGACGTTCAAGACCGTTCCGCTGCTCCGGTTTCAGGAGCTTGGAATCGCCGATGCCGTCGATTTGTACGTCGGGCTCGAACGCGACGGCTCCGGCGACCACCGGACCCGCCAGGGGTCCGCGGCCGGCTTCATCCACGCCGACAACCACCCAGTCCTCGTCCCAGAGGCGCAGTTCAGGGCCGAACGGTCCTCCCGGTACAGGGGCGGGATCCTGTTTCAGAAAGCTGCTCAAGAAACGTTCCGCGAATAATGTTCCGTTTTGCACACACCGGTTGCTAGAATATTACATTTGCGACCCCGTCGGCAAGACCCATCTGCCTGCCTCTTGAAAAGATCCGTCCGTCGGAACCCTTGGGAATGCAGGTCCCAAGGCAGGCTCTCGCGAGATTGTGATCAACTTCACCATTTCGGCATCGCATTTGCTATGAGCCGGGGCGAGGGAGGAAGCAGCAAAAACTCCTTCACAGTCGCCTGGTTTTGCACACTACATTGATCCGCCCGTTATCAGGAGAACCGGAAGGGCGGAAACGCTAAAAATGGTATGGGAACATGTGGCAGGAACAAGAGAAAAGGGTCAGGTCGGGAGATCAGCCCGGCGTAGATCTAACGAGAACCAAACGGACCGGTCCTAGGTTTGGAAATTTCTTGTTTTCTGCCCGAAAGCAACAGCATGCATCAGAAAAGGGAGGCATGATGCGACGCATTGGATGGTTGCTTACACTGCTTGCGTTGACGGTTTCAACATCGTTCGCAGGCACACCGATTCGCGGGTTCGTGATCGACAAACAGTCCGGGGAACCGCTACCGGTGGCAAACGTCACCGTGGAGGGTATGCAGCGCGGCTCTTCGACCAACCTGGACGGCTTCTTCGCCATCCCCAACATGGACCCGGGCACATACACCCTGAAGGTATCCTACCTGGGCTATCACGGCATCGAGTATGATGTCGAGGTTACCAAAGACGTAATGGAACCGATCCGGATAGAATTGCTGCCGGCTTCGGTCGCACTGGAAGAAGTTGTCTATACGGTGAAGGAATCGGACGAGGAAGCCGACCGAGTTTCGCCGAAGGTGTCCACGGTGAAAATGGACGCCGCCAACATTCGCATGGTGCCGGCGTTCGCGGGTGAGACGGACGTCCTTCGCGTGGTGCAGCAGATCCCGGGCGTGAAATCATCGTCGGACATCTCCTCGGCGCTGTACGTGCGCGGCGGCAGCTCGGACATGACTTTGCTGCAGATGGACCAGAGCACGGTCTATAACCCGTCGCACCTGTTCGGGCTCTTTTCCACCTTCAACGCGGATGCTGTCAAGCATTTGGACCTGATGAAGGGCGGGTTCCCGGCGAAATACGGCGGCCGTTCCGGCAGTGTGCTGGAAGTGATCACCAACGACGGCAACCGGAACGAAACCAAAGGCAATGTGAACATTGGCGTGGTGTCGGCCAAGGGCGCGATTGAGGGGCCGTTGCCGAACGAGATGGGCTCCTACGCGTTCAGCGGCCGTCGCACCTATTTCGATCCACTGCTTACTGCGCTTCGCAATTCCAGCGATGACTTCTCCGACCTGCCGAACTACTACTTCTACGATTTGAACGGCAAGGTGAACTACGACATCACCGACCGTACGACGCTGACTGTCGGCGCCTACCGCGGCCGTGACATCCTGGACGCCGAGTTCGGCCCGGAAGACAGCCGTATCACGCTCGACACGTACTGGGGCAATACAACGTATCACACGCGCCTGCGTCATGTGCTTCCGCGCAATGCCTTCTTCACGCTGGGTGCGGCTTACAGCCAGTACCGTTCCGGGCTGGAATCGTACAATGAAGACGAGCTTTTCTTTGAATTCCGCAACCGTTTCAATGACCTGGCGTTGCGCGCGGACTTCGAATACTACGGCATGGAAAAGCACGTGATCGAAACCGGTGTGGAAACACACGTGTACGATGTGAACACTCGTCAGCGCGATTCGGAAGTCACCTACGTCAGCATCGACACGACGAACGTGAACGTTGCCCATTACATCCAGGACAAGTGGCGCATCAACGGCCGCTGGGAGATCCTGCCGGGTCTGCGCACCTACTACCATGAAGACGGCGACCGGATCGAATTCGATCCACGCATGGCAGCGGTGTTCTACTGGAACGACAACACACGGCTGAAGCTTGCGGGCGGGCGCTACCACCAGTTCGTCTATGCGATTGCCACCGGCGGCGGCTTCACCTTCTTCGACATCTGGGTGCCCTTCGACGGTTCGGTGGATCCGATGTATTCCGACCAGATTGTCTTCGGCTGGGAGCACGATCCGACCGACGAATGGAACCTGACCTTCGAAGCGTACTACAACGACCTGCACAACGTGCTGAACTTCAACACGCAGATCGACCGGGGGCAGAGCGTGCAGGACGCGTTCATCCAGGGCGAAGGGTACGCCTACGGATTCGAATGGATGGCGCGCAAGAAGGCCGGCAAGATCACCGGCTGGCTGGGGTATTCGCTGTCATGGACCAAACGTCGCTTCGCGGATTCCTATTTCAATGACGGTGCCTGGTACTATCCCAAGTGGGACCGTCGCCATGACTTCATGGCAGTCGGCACCTACCAGCTGAGCAAGAGTTGGGATGTTTCCGCCGCCTGGCGCTACAACACCGGGCAGGGCTTCTCGCGTATCAAGGGTGTCTTCTGGGATGACGGTGGGTATCCCCTGATCGACCCGGATGAAAACCTGTCGAACGGAGGTATTGTGCAGGAATACGGTTCCGTGAACAACTACCGTTACCCCGCCGATCACCGTCTCGACATCACATTTACCTACAAGCACAAGTTCTTCGGGAACGACGCCCGTTTGAACTTCAGCATCTACAACGCTTACAGCCGTCGTGCGCTTTGGTTCAGGGATTATGAAATCCTGAAAGAGGTGAACAACGGCGAAAGTGAATACAAGATGGATGAATCGGATATCAAACTGCTGCCGATTCTGCCGCTGTTCAGCTACGAAGTGCGCTTCTAAGGGAGGGGGTATACCATGTTCAAACGAACTTTCCTGCTGCTGCTGATTCTTGGGTTGAGCATCAGCCTGATGACCGGTTGTACGGACGAGTCCGACGAAGTGGAAGAGTACGATCCGGAACCGGTGTTGAACGCCTACTTTGAAGTCAACAACACCTTCGGTGAGCTGCAATTGCAGCGTGTCGCCAAAGATGTCTTCAACAGCTACAATCCCCGCGATTACGGGATCGTCGGAGCCGATATCCGGGTGATGGCGGTCTACGACGAGCTGAACGATGTGGAGCTCGATCCTGCCGTACACCGTGTCGATTTCGATGTCGAAAGCACCGATTTCCCCGGCAAATACAGCACGACGGCCGATACCATCGTTCATCCGTTCTGGCGATACAGGATCGAAGTGCGTCTGCCGGGCACCGGCCCGGGTGAGCCGGCGGATCTGTGGGCTGAAGACGTTGCGCCGGATACGTTCACCATCGCGTCGGAAAACTATCCGCAATACAACGATCTCTGGAATGTCCAGCCGGCCGACCCGCAAGACCTTGGGCCGGAGTATCCGACGTTCAATCGTGATATGGACGTGATGCGTCTGACCTGGTCCGATGCGTGGACTCCGGACGGCAATCCCAACGGCATGCCGGTGGTGAACCCGAAAGGCGGCCTGTTGCTGGGTGTCTGGGCGCAGAACGACTGGGAAGACCTGGAGTGGCTGGATGAGGATTTCATTGACGACGACCTGATCCCGGACGATTTCGACAAGGGCGGCTGGACCATTGCACCGGACTACCAGAACTCCACCCTGCTGTACTGGCTGTTTGTGTCATTCGAGGGACCGCAGCGCATGGATGCTATCGCGGTGTCTCACGGCTACTACCGCTACATGTTCACACGGATCAGCCAGATCGGCAGCGGCGGCGATGTGCCCAGCTACGAATACAACGTGAACGGCGGCCTCGGCTGCTTCGGCTTCTGGACTGCCAACACGATGTATTTCAACATGGAACGTGTCGATTAGTGCCGTAAAAGATCCATTTTGAGTTTCGGGTCCAACCCCGCCGACGCGGGCAGGGATCCGACACAAGGTTCCGAAAGCCTGCCCGGATCGCTCGTCGGTCCGGGTTTTCTGTTGCGGTCGATGATCTCTGCGAGAGGGTCCGTCCCCCGGGAAAATGCGCTTTTGATACCCATGCGGGGGCATTTCGGCGACCGAATCGCTATGTTATTGATGACAGCCGGATGAAGGGAACGGGAGGTTTCGCATGAATCGCTTGGGATGGATGCTTGTCTTACTTGTGACGGTCTGCCTTGCCACGACGGCGTTGGGACTGGATCGTGCGGACAAACCGCGGCGGGCGGTTGAACCGCCGGACCTCTCTGCACAGGTGTACCCGGTCACGTTGACCGATCCGCCCGTGGTCCCCCTCAGTGAGCTGGATGAATACGACTTCGGGGACACCACTGTGGTCGAGATCACGTTCTGGGACAGCCAGCACAACGCCACCATCGGCCGGCAGATCCAGTACGATCCCGCCGGCGCCGAGGGGACGGGCATGGTGTATTTTATCTATTCCGATTTGCCGAATCCCGGGGGTGTGCGCAAGGCCAACGCCAACAAGGTCGGCTTTGACGAGAATGGCGATCCGATAGTTCTCATGACCGGCGGGACAGTACTCGGCGGAGGCGACTGGAGCGGGTATCCGACGCTTGCGTTGAATCCGACCCTGGCGAACCAGCCGCCGGCGTTTCTTTTTCATCAGCGTGCCAATGCATCAGGCCCCTATCTTTCACGTATCGCAGGCGAGTTTGCATTCCTGCCGGACATCTTCTTCGATGAACCGCTTCCGTTCGACGGTGCGGACTGGAACGCCTGGCCTCGCAGCGCGATGGACGATGAAGCAATCACGCACGTCGTCACCACCCCCAACGAAGTCGGCAACCTGCTCTACTATCGCTATTCGATGGACAATGACGGCGGGACTTTCACCGCACTCACCGAACAGGAGCAGATCCTCGAGCTGGACGACCACTTTCCCGGTTCGGACGTCGCGGTCAGCCCGAACGGCGACCGTGTCGCGATCGGCACACCGTTGTCACGAGGTCATCTCGGTATCGTGGAGGAGACACGCGCGTGGGATAACGATTTCGTGGTGTGGTTAAACGAAGAAGGCGGTGACAACTGGGACTGGAGCCTGGAGGATGCGCTCAACGTTACGCAGTTCCAGGGACCGGATTACTCACAACTGCCGGACACCGTGGCCGCCAACCAGGACACCTTCCGCCTCTGGCTCGACTGCAACCTCTATTTTGACCATGAAAGCAACCTGCACGGAGCCTGGTCTGCGGCGGAGTACTTCTATATCCAGGACCAGGGCTATGTCTACGCCCAGATCTTCTACTGGAACGAGGTGAACAACGAATACATCCGTGTCGGGGACGGCAGCTTCTGGAACAACTGGAACACCCAGCCGAGCGGCACCAACAATCTGCTCGTCGGACGGCCCAACATGGTGCGCGACCCGGACTCCGGCTGGCTGTACCTGGTGTATGAAAGTTATGGTGTCGCCGGGGATACGACCGACGCCGGGCAGCCGCTCGATGTGGGGCAAAGCGGCATGCCGAACGCGGAGCTGTTTCTGACCGCATCGCCGACCGGCAGCGCCGAATGGGGGCGCGATTTCGAGGTGAACGGCCGGCTCTGGTTCCAACCGTTGAATATCACCAACACACGCTCACTGTCGCCCGATCCGATTGCGCCCGGTAATTGCCGTTCGGAAACGGATCCTTCGCTGGCGCTGCACGCTGAAGGCGACTATCTCCATCTTTTCATGACCGTGGACCGGGATGCGGGCACCTTCATTTTCCAGGAGGGCACGCAGACCGACAACCCCCTGGTTTATTATCGTCTGGATAAGGATGCGAT
>WJJA01000421.1 GCA_014729955.1 bacterium | reverse complement strand
GTAGTAGAGGCGTCGTCCGAGCATGTGGATGCCTATACGGTCGCCGATCAGGTGGGTCGCATTCACATAGATGAACAGCCCCCCGGCGATGATGAACAGCAGCTCCTGCTTGGTCAGCAGAACCAGGGAGGCCATCACCCCGCCCAGCGCAAGGCTGCCGGTGTCGCCCATGAACACCTCAGCGGGATAACCGTTGTACCAGAGGAAGCCGATCAGCGCGCCCGCCAGCGCCGCGACAAACACAACCAGCTCATGCGCGCCCGGCAGGAAGGGGTAGAGGAAGTACTCGGTAAGAACACGGTTCGAAAGGATGAATGCAAAGGTGCCGTAGACCAGGATCGGCGGGATTGCGGTCCCGGCGGCGAGGCCGTCGAGGCCGTCGATCAGGTTTACCGCATTGGACACCGCGACGATCACAAACGCGACAAACGGGACATACAACCAGCCCAGGTGAACGTCGTATCCGCCGAACACCGACGGTTTCAGGAACAACACGCCGATGCAGTCCTCCAGCCCGGACGGGAAGGGAGATGTGGCCGGAAAATAAAGCACCAGTCCAAGCACCAGCCCGTAGGCGGTCTGCATGACCAGTTTCATCCCGCGCGACAGCCCCTTGTCCGCGCCCCCGCCGCGTACCTTGGCGAGATCGTCCACCGCACCGAGCATGCCGAAGACCAGCAGCGCTCCCATCATAAGCCAGAGATACAGATTGGTCGGGTCGCCCCAAAATACCATCGAGGCGGTTACCGAAAGGATGATGACAATCCCGCCCATCGTCGGAGTGCCGCTTTTCGACTTGGCGAGGTGAGGATCGAAGCTGCGTTGCTTGTCGCGTGATCCGCTGCGATACAGGATGCGAATGGCTTTCGGACTCAGCAGCAGCATCAGTAACAGGGTGGTCACCACCGCCGCGATGGAGCGAACCGTGGTGTACTCCAGCAGACGGAAGAAGCTGTAGCCGAGATCCTGCATCCATTGTGCGAACAGGTAGATCATTGCTTGGTCTCCCCGTTCATCATCGCACGCAATTTTGCATATTCACGTTTCAGGGGAAAGTCGGGGTGCACGGACACGGACGTAATCAGGAAATCATCCAGTTCCGTCGCAAGCAACTTCTTCCAGTGCGCTCGATTCTCTCCCGGATAACGCGCCTCCAGCTCCTCGAAGGCTCTCAGCACCCCCATTCGCAGAGGTACATGGAAGTCGAGCAGCAACGGTCTGGTTACTTCGAGAACATCGTCCGGCGCTCCGATCTGTCCGAAGGTATGCAACGCTTCGGCTCGTACCTCAACCGAGTGATCATCCGTCAACGAACGAACTCCCCGGATGATTTGCTCATCTTCAAGGAAAGCCTGCGTCCGTAGACTTCTCAGGAAACGGCATGTCCAGGAACGCACCTCGTAGTAGGGGTCGTTCAGGCCGGCCAGGACAGCTCGGCGGATTTCATCGTTCCATTGCCCGATCAGGGCGAAGGCCGCCATCGCGTTACGACGCAGGAATCCGACCTGACGGTAGTCCCCGCCGAGACGCCGATGCAGCGCGCTTGCCGGGGTGCGGTCGGTGACGATATACACCAGCAGGCCCAGCCGTTCTTCATGACGGGTGAGACCGAGCAATTTGATCCCTTCGTTTCGCATCAACCAGGCAGGATGCACGAGCAACGCCGCCCCGCGGTAGCGAAGATAGGAGAGGTCTTCGAGGCGTTCGAGCCCTTCATCGCTGACACGACCGACCTGGAACGCCTGTTCCCAGGCGAATCCGAGCTTCGATTCAATATCTCGTCGCAGCACGGACGGGCTTGGGGGAGGAGGAGGTTGGGACGTCTTTTCCTGCGGCATCGGCGCCGGATCACGCCCTTCGGCGAGGGTCATGAGGCGGTCCGCGACACGAGCGGCTGCATCCGGATCGAAGGTCGCCCGGGCGTTATCCGAGAGGCTGCGGCGGGCCGCCGGCTCGTCCAGCAGTGCAAGGATGCGCTCCGCCAAACGGTGGCCGTGTACCGTCTCGATCAAGCCGTCCTGCGTCACCGCCGGTTCTTCGTACATGATTTCCACCGCCCCTTTGGCCGCCCATTCACGGGCATTGGCGACCTGGCTGTCGCCGGGGAGGTTCGCTTTCGGAATCACGACGGCGGGCACTCCGAGCGCGCTGATCTCAAGTAGCGACCCCGCACCGGCGCGGATCACCGCCAGGTCCGCCGCCGCGAGGTGCACCGGAAGATCGTGCAGGTATTCGTGCAGCGTGTAGTGTTCGGGCGTTCGATCGAGTTGCTGCAAACGGGCCTCAGTGTCCTGCATCGCATGATACTGAGCACTGTTCATTTTGCCGGCGGCGTGGATGATGCGAAGGTTCTTTCGTTCGGCCAGGCGCGGCAGGGCGTCGACCAGGGCACGGTTGATGGTGCGGGCGCCCTGGCTGCCTCCGAAGACGACCACGTAGTGCGCGTCCTCGGGAAGACCAAGCTGTTGGCGTGCCTGCTCGCGTGAAACCTGCCTGAAACCGCCCCGTACCGGATAGCCCACGGTCTCGCACAGCGATGGGGGCAGCGTAGCGGCAGCGGCGGCATGCGCCAGGCCGATACGTGTCGCAAATCGTCCGGCGAGCTGGTTCATCCGCCCGGGAATCGCGTTCTGTTCGTGCAGGTAAACCGGGATGCGCCAGATCCCAAGGGTAAGGATGCGCCACGCGGTCGCCGCGAACACGGAGGGCGCGGAAGCAAAGCCGCCGGCAGCGAGGATCGCGTGCGGGCGAAACCGCAGCAGGATGAACATCGCCTTCAGGATGCCGCGCAACAGGGTGAACATCCAGCGAGCCATGCCCGGTGATAGTTTGGACGCCGGGAGGCCGGTAGAGGGTGCGTAACGGATCGGGATGTCGGTTCGCGGTACGACAACCGCTTCCATGCCCTGTTTCACACCGACATAAAGCAGCTCTACCGGTTCATTTCGTTCACGCAGAGCGTCGGCGACCGCGAGCATCGGCGAGACATGACCCGTGCTGCCGCCTCCGGTTAAAACAATCCTGCGAACCGTCTTATCCCGCTCCATGCCCTCCCTTCCGCGTTCCTCGCTGGAACGTACGTTCAAGCCGGGTTGGGATGCAAGAGTTACTGTTTCGCATTGGCAAAAGGGATCTGTATGTCTTTTGTGTTTTTAGGAATTGAGGTGTTGTTTACAAGTAGATAGATCGCATTGGGTTTTCAGAGAGGGATGGAGTGCCCACGATAGGTCCGCTGGTTCCAGGGGCTTGTTGTATGACCGGCCGTGCTGACTTCCCTACCTGCGGGTGAACAGCTTCTGTCTGTACCGCATTCGGTCTTGCAGCGACGATGCTTTCAAGCTAGCTTGTCGGATAGTATGCAACCACTGATGGAACCGGGTACATGCAAAGGCAGACTCACAGCTTGCCGTTGTTTCTTCTCTTGATAGCCGGTTTTTTCGGTCAAACCGGCTCACTCCATGCACAGCCGGAAGAGCAGTTTCGTCGGATGTGGAAACCCGAGCATATCATCCCGCTGGGTCAGTGGCGCTACCATACCGGCGACAATCCCGCCTGGGCAGATCCCGACTTCGACGACAGCGACTGGCAGCCGGTACAAAGCCCGGCGATTCCGAAAGACCAGGAAGCGATTGAGTTTCCCGGGATCGGCTGGTTTCGTGTGGACATTGCTGCACATCCGACCCAGATGACCGACAGCCTGATGGTGGTGATGGAGCAGAAGTGCGCGCTGGAGTTGTTTTACAACGGGCGTCTGATCTACCGCGGCGGTCGTGTCAGCGCGGACTCCTCCCGCGAAACGATTTCGGTCGCCCCCCGTCCCCGGATGGTCTCCTTTCATCCTGATGACGGGCCCCGCCATGTGCTGGCACTGCGCATGTCGAATCATAAAATGCAGCGTCTGCATATGTATGACCTGCACGCGGGGGCATTTTTCATCCTGCTGGATCGCGACTATGCACTTCCCACGGTAACCGAATGGATCGAAGTCATTATCGCACGGCAGTGGCTCACCCTGGGCGCACTGCTCGCGCTGGCTCTGCTGCATTTCATGCTCTTTGTCTTTTACCCGTCGGAAAAAGGCAATCTCTATTACGCAATCTATATCCTTTTCCTGACCGGGTTGATTTTCTCCGTGTACGGCATCTCGTGGGATACTCTTCCCCAACTGGCCTTCATGCGCAACATGGGGTTCCGCTGGTCGGTGCTGGGCGTGACCGTCTTCAGTCTGCGATTTGTGTATGAGATCTCCGAAGACCGACTTCCAAAAGTGTTCTGGGTGTATGTCGTCCTGGCGGTGGTCTTTGCAGCGGGAGCCTGGTTCCTGCCCATCGAACCGGTCCTGGTTCTCGCGATGGTCAGCCTTGTGGAGGTCGTTTGGCGGTTGATCCGTGCAATTCGACTGGGTCGTCGTGAACTCTGGATTGTGCTTATCGGTACTCTTCCCTTTGCCGTATTCGCGTGGTACGCCATGCTGGCCACCATGTTTGATCTGCCCTACATCGGTTACCTGTTCCTGTTCAGTGTGCTGCTGTTCCTGGCGTCCATGTCGGTGTATCTCGCACGGTCGGTGAGCCGTACCAATATGAACCTTGAAAAGCAGATCACCCGTGTGAAACATCTTCATGAGAAGGCGCTGGAACAGGAGCGGCAGGCTCAGCAGGAAGCGATGACACGGAAATTGCTGGAAGCGGAAATTGAGCGGAAAAAGCTGGAACTGAAGGAAGAGCGCAAGCTGCGAAAGGTGCTTGAAGAGCTGGAGCAGAAAAACCGTGAATTGCACATGACCCAGGCGCAGCTGATCCAGTCGGAAAAGATGGCATCCCTCGGCACTCTTGTCGCGGGTATTGCGCATGAAATCAATACCCCGATCGGCGCCGTCCATTCCATGCGGACCACGCTGTTTCGTGCGCTGGACAAGCTGACGGTGCACTTTCGGGAGAAATACCCCGAAGAGTTCGAACAGAACCGTCAGGTCAAGAATTCCATGAAGATCATCGAGGATGCCGGTCGTGTGATGGAGTCCGGCACGGATCGTGTCGCAACCATCGTCCGGCGTTTGCGCACCTTCGCGCGATTAGACCAGGCCGAGCTGCAGCAGGCGGACATTCATGACGGCATCGAAGATACGCTGCTGCTGATACACCATGAGCTCAAGCACGGTATCAAGGTGGTAAAGGAATTCGATGTACTGCCTGCCATCCACTGTTATCCCGGGCAGTTGAACCAGGTTTTCCTGAACCTCTTCATCAATGCACAGCAGGCGATGGAAGGTCGAGGAACACTGACGATCATCACTCGTCATGACCCCGACAATCGACTCGTAACGATCAAAATCGAAGATACCGGGAAAGGGATCGATCCCAACCACCTTGAGCGAATTTTTGACCCCGGGTTCACGACAAAGGGTGTCGGTGTCGGAACAGGGCTGGGATTGAGCATCTGCTACAACATCGTGCAGCAGCACAAGGGTGAGATCAAGGTAGAAAGCGAGGTCGGCCGTGGATCTGCCTTTACGGTGATCCTGCCGACCGATCTGGATCAGCGTCTGGGTACGGCGGCCGATGGTGACGGCATCGCCCGTGGGCGGGACACGGAGAGCGGGGAGCAGCCGTAGCCCGGCCATACCAGGGTAGGGCGTGCGTCTCTGCCTGCACATCGCTGCCTGCGATTCGAACGCTTGGCCGCATGCATTGGCGGGCACGGAGGCCGAGCCCGGCCACGCGGTGGACTTCTGATTTTCTGAGCAGAACGATGTCCGCCGGTTTGGCGGCCTGCCGTTTCGCTAACCGCCGCCTACAGCCCAGCCGGGCAGCGTGTCGGCCCCTCCGCCGAAGGCTGACGGTCCGGCCAGGTGCACCCACAACGTAATCAGAGCAATGCCGATCAGGTTCAGCAGAATGCCGGTGCGTGCCATGTCGATGATACGAAGCCGTCCGGTGCCGAACACGATGGCGTTCGGAGGGGTTGCCACCGGCATCATGAAGGCGCACGAGGCGGACAGCGTCGCCGGGACCATCAGAAAATACGGATTCGCCTTGATCGCGACCGCCAGGGCTCCAAGAATCGGCAACGCCATCTGCGTAGTGGCGGTGTTGGACGTCAGCTCGGTGAGAAACGTCATCAAGGTGCTGGTCGACGCTGTCATCAGGGGAGCGGGCAGGCCGGACAATCCTTCCATGCGCTCCCCGATCCACGGTGCCAGGCCGGATGCCTGGATGGCGCCCGCGAGCGCGAAACCTCCACCGAACAGCAGGACAATTCTCCACGGTAACCCGCGGGCGGTCTCCCAGTTCATCAGGGGCTGCCCCTTCCGCCGCGACGGCAAGAGGAACAGCAGCGCACCCCAGGCGATTGCCGCGGTACCGTCCCCGACGAATTCCGGTTCCGGAAGCAGTTGAGACCACCCGGGCAGGGTGAACAGCCCAAGCTCCAGCGGTTTACGTGTCAGCCAGGACAATGCAAGGCCCGCGAACACCAGGCTGACCAACTTTTCCTCACGGCTCCATGTGCCGAGCGCCTTCAGTTGGTCACGAAACACACGTCGTGCTCCCATCTGCGGCAGACCGCGAAAATGCAGCAGCACCAGCAGCCCCCAGACCACAACGAGCATCACGAGGGAAAGCGGCAGCGCAAACACGATCCATCGGGCGAAGCTGACGTCCGGCGCCTGTGGAAACTGCATGTGGAACAGCTGCGCGAAGGCGAGGTTGGGCGGCGTACCGACGAGGGTGGCAATGCCTCCAACGGATGCAGAATAGGCGATGCCCAGCATCAGGCCGACCCCGACACTGCGTTGTCGGGCACCTTCCACCATGGTGTCATATTGCTTCAATACTGCTCCGGCGATAGGAACCATCATCATTGCGGTGGCGGTGTTGGAAATCCACATTGACAGCGCGGCCGTAGCCGCCATGAATCCGAGCAGGGTGCGTCGAGGTCCGCCGCCGAGGAGCGAAACGATCATCAGGGCGATCCGTTTATGCAGATTCCAGCGCTCCATCGCCAGCGCGACCAGGAACCCGCCTACGAACAGAAACACGATATCATTTGTGTAGAGTGGTGCAATTTCGCGTGCTGACATGACACCGAAGAACGGGAAAAAGACCAGTGGAAGCAGCGCGGTTACTGCCAGGGGTATCGCTTCGGTAAGCCACCAGATTCCCATCCAGACCGCCACCGCAGCGGTGGCCGCCTCTTTTACGTGCACGGACCGCTCCGGAAAAAGCAACCAGACAAGGATCGCCGCGACGGGACCGGCCGCACGAGCTATGCTGAGAGGGTGCAAACCCGCCTCCCTGTGTATGGTTTGCGC
>WJJA01000420.1 GCA_014729955.1 bacterium | reverse complement strand
TGGTGAACTACCTGCAGGAAGCCGCCGGACAGAACGCCACTGCCATCGGATTCGGCTACCGGCGCATGTGGCAGGAAAATCTCGCCTGGGTGCTGATTCGTCTCATGATCCAGGTACGACGCTACCCGGTGATGGGCGAAGACCTGACCGTCACCACCTGGCCCTCCGGCGTGGATTCACGCTCCGCCCATCGTGATTATCTCATCACCGACCAGGCCGGCAACAAGATCGCCGCTGCGACCTCCTCGTGGGTTACCTTCGACATGGAGGAACGCGCGATGGCACCCATTCCCGCCTTCGTCGAAGAGGCTTTCAACACCTTCCCCGACCGTGCCCTGAATTTCACCACACGTACCATCCCGCGTCTGAAGGAAGCGGTGCATGAAAAGGTCTTCCATGTGCGGGAATCAGACCTCGATGCCAACGGCCATGTCAACAACGTGCACTTCATCGACTGGGCGGTGGAATCCATCCCGCGCCCCGAACGGGACAACCTCCGGCTCGCCGAAGTCGATGTCGTCTTCCGGCAGGAATGCAAGTATGGCGACATCGTGTTCACCCGTTCCTCCGCCGGCATGGAGGAAAACCCGGCACGATTCGATCATTCCATCGTCCGCCATCCGGACGGCGCCGAGTTGGCACGACTGAGAACGTACTGGGTATAAAACACGATTTCGAATCGGACCGTCATCATGCACACACTCAAGTCCATCGGCTGGACCGTCCTCGCCGCCTTGCTTCTCTGCACGAGCTGTGGCGCGGATGACGATACAACGAACTCGACGTCAATTCCTCCCTATCTCTCACGTCACGAGGTAGAATACGAACTGATCGACGAGGCCTCCGGCATGGCGGCGTCGCGACGTCATTCGGGACTGCTTTGGCTGCATAACGACAGCGGTGACAAACCTCGACTCTATGCCGTCGATACCGGAGGACGCCATCGCGGTGTATTCGAAGTCGTGGGCGCCGAAGCGGTCGACTGGGAAGACATGGCCGCAGGACCGGATCCCGAAACGGGCACATCGTCCCTCTACCTTGGTGACATCGGCGACAACCGAGCGGTACGCGATTCCATCACCGTCTATCGTGTGCACGAGCCGATCGTAAAGCCGCACTCCGGCAAAGGAGCACCCGGGACGACCCGGGATGAAGATATACGCCGCACGAAAGAAGCGGAAACCTTCCATTTCCGTTACCCGGACGGTCCCCGCGATGCCGAATGCCTCCTGGTCGACCCGCGCGACGACCGTCTCTATATCATCAGCAAACGGGAAGATAGCGTCGGACTGTACCGTGCACCGGCAGATTTGACGGACCGCGCAGGCCATTCGCTGGAGTTTCTCGCACGTCTCCCCTTGACCCAGGTGACCGCCGGCGATATCCGGTCGGACGGCCGCGCAATCCTGCTGAAAACCTACGAGAAGGTCTTCTGGTACCCCATCGAGGAGGGGCAATCCATCGCCGATGCCCTTGCCGCCGACCCGAAAGAGCTGCCCTACCTGCGTGAACCGCAGGGTGAAGCGATCGCATTCAGCATAGACAAAGAGTCTTACTACACGGTCAGTGAAGAGCGACACGGCGTCCCTGCAATGGTATACGAATACAAAAATCCCACAGAATCACGGCATCCGGCGAAACAGGAGGAATAGCAGTCTCCAGGGTTCGACCATTCAAATCAGAATGTGCGCAGTCGTCCCTTCATATGTCATTCCGCCGGGAAAGCCGGCGGACAAGCCCGGCGCAACAGGCTGTCTCAATTGGGGTCACACCGGCGAAGTAGACCGTCGCAGAATAGCGCCATACCCGTGCAACAGGCCGGCTCAAAAGGTGTCGCCCCGGCGAAAGCCGTGGTCCAGTGTTGTTTATAAAACAAAAATTATTAAATCTTTGTGCTTCTCATCCGGCACGGGATTCCGTCGCCGGCGAGCATCCTGTGATACCCCGGCAGGCGTGAAATCATGTAACTGCGGGGTCTCGATTGATTAAGAATACGACATCCTTCTCGATATACCCCATACACACCGGAAGTCACACACTACTCCTGATCTATTCATTTATTGTAATGCGTCCACAATGGTGTTCACATTGTGACGCACCATTCCGAGATAGGTCCCCTCATCTGTATCCGGCGCGCCGAGGGCATCGCTGAACAGTTCGCCTCCGATCCGAACCGGGTGGCCCTTGGACTTTGCCGCCGCCTGTACCGCCTGAACGTTGCGCACCGGTACGCTCGATTCCACGAACACCGCGTTGATCTTCCGTTCGGCGATGAAACTCGCCAGGTTCTGCACATCCGCCGTGGACGCTTCGGATACCGTACTGATGCCCTGCAGGCTCTTTAACTCATAGCCGTATTGCCTTCCGAAATAACTGAACGCGTCATGGGCGGTGATCAGCACACGGCGTTCCTCGGCCACTTCAGCGGAACGTTCACGGATAAACGCATGCAGCGCATCCAGCTCTTTCTGGAAAGCGTCGGCGTTGGTCTGATAGCGGTCACCGTGTTTAGGATCCAAGTCGGTCAGCGCCCGTCGTGTCTCTTCCACGGCAAGTTTCCACAGTTCCACGTCGAACCAGATGTGAGGGTCGTGGGCATTGTCCGTCGTGATCAGTTTCTCTTCCGGCACCGCTTCGGCGATCGCGCAGGTGGGTTTGCCGTCACGCTTGATCTTTTCGAACAGTTCCACCATGCGCCCCTCAAGATGCAGACCGTTGTAGAATACCGCATCAGCGTTCGCCATCGAGGTCACATCGGAGGCGGATGCCTTGTAGTAGTGCGGGTCCACTCCCGGTCCCATCAGAGTGTTCACCTTAACACGTTCACCGCCGACCTGCTGCACCGCATCGCCCACCATCCCGGTGGTGGCAACAATATCGATCACACGTGTCGACAAATCCGTTTTTCCGCCCCCACCGCCGCAACCGACCGCGAACAGCACTAAGGTTGCAAGCAACAGGATCGCTGTACGTTTTCTATCTAACATGGTTCTGGTTCCTCCGGCTGCTGCCAGGTTTGCATTATCGTGTGACCTGCACCCCGATCATCGCGCCAATCACATCGGTGGAAAATTCGTCCAGCACCTCGTCCATATAGTCGTCGTAAAAAACGTCTGCACGTACCATGCCGTGTTTCGTGAACGAATATCCCAATCCCGCCTGGTATCGTATCAGCTCACCATCTGTGACGAATTCGCCCTGTGCAAGGCCTGGACTGCAGGTTTCCAGGTAGTCGAGCTGCAGGGCATCGCCGTCCGTGTCCGGCATCCAGCCGCTTGCGCGCACCGCAACATGTGCTCGGTCGAAACGATACACCAGCTCGCCCATCCAGACCGCGACCGCAATGTCATCGGCGCCGGTATCCGTGTTGTTGAAGTTCATCAGACCGTAGTATCCGCCCGCCTCAAAAGACGGGTACAGCAGGTACAACTCCCCGAGCCAACCGAACCACTCCGCCGCAACGCCGGCGGCGTGACCGTTCTCGTAATCGTCGCTGTAGACCACCGAACCGGACAGGTTGATGCGCCGTTCCTTATCATGCCCGGTTAGACGCAAACTTGCGCCGAAGTTGCCGTCCGGGTTGACCGCTGCTTCGTCGGTGCCGTTGACAAGGGACGTCGTCACATCGAAATAGTCGGTACGAGATGTCTGTTTGAACCCGATCACATTCAGGGTTCCCATCGGACCGGCCAGCGCCTCATACATGAGCGAATTCAACAGCAGGGAATTGGCAGACGCATCGCCGTTGTTCGTCAGACGGCCGGTCGTTTCTCCGAACGGCAGGTCGAAGGAACCCATGGTAAGGATCAATTTCTCTTTGTCACGCCAGGTGATGAAATAATCGGTCAGCTCCACCGCCGGCCCGACAAGCCCCATCGTTCCTCCGCCCGGACCCATCTGCAGTTGGATCCCGAACTCGAACTGTTGATCGAGATCCCAGGTGAGATCGAGATTGGCCGCAAGGTCGAATTGACGCCTCGCCTCTGCATCGTCCGGCGCATCCTCTTCTTCCAACGCGTAAAGCAGCCCGAGCGCCGACACTCCGACATCCAGCGAACTGAGGTCGATCCCCAGGCCGGACACATTGAGTTCCAACGGCTGCTTTTCCACGGCCTCCGCGCCGGTGACCAAGATCAGCACCGCCGCTGCCGTAACCAGTGACGACAGTTGTTTTCCAGCCGAAATCATATGAAATTTCTCCCTGTTTCGCAGCAAGGTACACTGACATCTTGATCCTGCCAACAGAAAAGTTGGTAGGCATGTCTACCACGATTAGGATAGCCTAACTTTGCCGCGAATTGCAAGAGCCACCGTATACTCCCGGAGGTGTGTGTCTCGCAAGTATAGCCCGAATATTTCACGAGTTCAAAGTGCGTCAGATGCGAGGCGCGAAGGATGAAGCTGTATGGCAATACCGCGAATCCTTCGGAACAAAGCAGATGACGTGCTTGGGACCGCCCTAGAGGTGAATGAATAAATGGGTTTTTCTCTTTTACGTCCGGGTACAAACCGTCGCCGGGAGGAAGTGACAAATTGGGGAACATCTTCCTGTAAAACCAGTCCTTACCATAGCTCGCTTTCATCATTCATGAAATATTCGGGATAGTCTGAACTGCAGCTGGAAGCTGTTATAGGCGATTTTGCTGAAACAACCTGCCTCATCGAAGGGTACACCGTCCCACGGTGAATCAGATCGGCGGTCTGTCGCGCTGCAGCAGCAGGCCGCCTTATCGTTCACTCAAGCACCGAGAGGTTCCCTGCCACATCGCAAATGACATTTCTTGTTCCGGGGGGGTAGATGAGAGAGGTAGTCCGACTTGCGCGGGACCGTGTGGCAGTTGTATGCTTGCGTTCCCTCCACAACGCTCCCTTTCTCTCACAGAGGCGGATGTGGGATTTTCGTTGAAACGGGGCGGTGTCTAACCTATATTCAAAGCTTGTCAAGAGTTGAAAACCAGTGAGCGAAGAACCATGCAAAACTACGCCATCATAGAGGTGGGCGGCAGGCAGTTTCGTGTAACGGAAGGCGATAAGGTGATCGTCCCACGCATGGAAACGGAAGCCGGCGACGAAGTGACCATCGAAAAGCTGTTGCTGCTGAACCGTGACGGGAAAGTCACCGTCGGCGCGCCGTACATTGAAGGCGCGAAAGCACTGGCGAAAGTGGTCGACCATTTCAAGGGCGAAAAGGTGCGCGGCGTGAAAAAGAAGCGTCGCAAGGGCTACAAGCGGACCTTCGGCGCACGGCCGTCCCTCACCACCCTGGAAATCGCCGCGATCAACGCCTGAGACCGCGGCCGAGGTTTCGAACCCGGTCAGTTGAAAACCTGTGCTGCTCAGAGCGGGAGGGTCTGAAGGTAACGAGTAGCGCAAAGGTCCCTGACCGCGGGCGGGCGACTTGGACCGGGGCTTGCCCCGGATTTCATCGTAACGATTGAAAAACGAACACCTTACCCTGTTCAGGGCAGGAGTCGTATTACCATGTACCATCGTCCGTCGGGCTATCGGCTCGCACGGCGCAAGCCATAGGCAGCTAAAGGAGTATACCATGGCTCATAAAAAAGGAATGGGATCGTCCCGGAACGGTCGCGACAGCAATCCCCAGTTTCTCGGGATCAAGGCGTACGGCGGCCAGTCTGTGACCGCGGGATCGATCATCGTGCGGCAGCGCGGCACCAAGTTCCATCCCGGTCGTAATGTCGGCCTGGGCAAAGATGACACTCTGTTCGCAAAGGTGGACGGCGTGGTGGAGTTTTCCACCGCCGGTACACGCCGCCGGACGGTTCATGTACGCCCTGTCGAAGTCGAGGCGTAACAACGAATCGTTGTCCCGACGGAACCACGCACAAGAGATAGCACCAGGGAGGAAGGAATGGTCAAGAAGATCACGGTAGTCGGCGCAGGGTATGTGGGTGAGCATGTCGCTCAGGGGCTGATGCTGCAGGAGCTGGCCCAGGAAGTGATGCTGCTCGATGTCGTCGAGGACATGCCGCAGGGCAAGGGTCTGGACCAGCGCCAGTCCGCGCCGGTGTGGGGCAAGGACACGAAGGTGACCGGTACCAATGACTGGGCCGACACCGCCGGATCGGACATTGTGATCCACACCGCCGGTCGTCCGCGGAAGCCGGGCATGAGCCGTGATGACCTGCTCGAGGCGAACGTCGCCATCGTCCGCCCCTGCATGGAAAAGGTGAAGGAACTGTCCCCGAACGCCATCGTGGTGATGGTTGCCAACCCGCTCGACGCCATGACCTACGTCGCGAAGCAGGTGCTTGGCTTCCCGAAGGAGCGTGTCTTCGGAATGGCCGGCATCCTCGACACCGCCCGCTTCCGTGCGTTCATCGCGATGGAAACCGGCGTGTCCGTGCGTGACATCCAGGCGATGGTTCTCGGCGGCCACGGCGACACCATGGTTCCGCTGCCCCGTTTTACCACCATCGCCGGCCTGCCGCTGTCCCACTGGGTCAGCCAGGACAAGATCGACGCGATGGTCGAACGTGCAGCCAAGGGCGGCGGCGAAATCGTGAAGCTGCTGAAGTTCGGATCCGCATACTATGCCCCCGCCGCCGGCGCGGTGGAAATGGCCGAAGCGATCGCGAAGAACAGCCGTCGTGTCCTGCCCTGCTGCGCCTTCCTTGAAGGCGAGTATAACAGCTCGGGCATCTACATGGGCGTGCCGATTGTGGTCGGTGAAAACGGCGTTGAAAAAATCGTCGAATACCCGTTCAATGACGATGAGCAGGCGATGTTCGAC
>WJJA01000419.1 GCA_014729955.1 bacterium | reverse complement strand
TCCGTGTGCGTGTGCGTTCGTCGACACGAAACCGGCTCAGGCGTTTATGGGTTTCCGGTGTATCGACGGCAAACAGACGATACCCGACCCAGACCGGTCCCTTGCGAGTCTCGCAGTAGCCGGTGACGTACCCGGTGTTTTGAAGAATCGTGACAGTGTAGGGATACGAGCGATCGACCGGAACGCCGGCGAGGGTCAGGCCCCGCTCATAGTGGGCCGTGGTAGGCCCGGGCGGCGTCCGCTCCGGTTTGGGAGGAACAGGCGTCTCGTCACGGGGCAGGTAGAGAAACAGCGAGACAGCGACAGCAAGAACAGCCGCAAACGCCCAGAACAGCGGGGAACGCGCCTTCGGTGCCGGCTGTTTCTTTTTGGTTTTTGAACGACGCTTGGCCATGCTTATCGATCCGTCTCGCTTTACCTGACAGGGGCTCCTTCAAAGATACAAAGACTTTCACCCCGACACTTTTGCCGAGAGAGAAAACCGCCCGGACACCCGGACGGTTTCAAGACTCTCACCATTGCCTCAGTGAGGCCGTGCCGGTTTAACCCGAATATTTCATGAATGGAGAGAACAGACTTTTCTAAAAACTATATTATCAACAAGATAATATCAAGACATGCAGTTTTTCTCCTGCACAGATTGAGTCCGGGTCAAACTCATGTTTTCATTCCCCCTTCGGGCGGTCCCAACTGTGTCATCTGCCTTGTTCCGAAGGATTCGCGGTATGGCAATACAGCTTCATCGTTCGCGCCTCACCTCTGACGCAGTTTGAACTCGTGAAAGATTCGGCTTAATACCCTCCGCCGAACACCTGGAAATCGATGAAATCCACATGGTGGAAAATGATCGCTTCCGGTGTGCGTGGGAAATGGGCGCCTTCCTTGCTGTGCACAGCGGCGATGTGCAGCGCGGCATCGGGAATCCCGCGTTCCCAACCCAGCGCCACGCTGGAGAAGGGATGCCGCAGGAAGGTGCCGTGCTCGGCTTTCTTCGCGCCCTGATCTTCATCCGGCTGGTATTCCAGCAGCTTGCCAACATCGGCAATCAAGGTGCCGGCCATGAGGATGTCACGATCCAGCTTGAGCTTCTCGCCGTAGTGCTCCAGCAGCAGGTCACAGACGGTTGCGCTCATCTTCGCACAGGCACGAATGTGCTCCAGGAAGCTGACATCCAGCCCTTCAATCAACAGGCTGAACGGGAATCGGTCCAGCTGTTGAGGGGTCCAGCCGCCACGTTTGTGTGCATCGATCCATGTGTCGATCACCTTGTCCCGAAGCGACTCGTCCCGGATTTCATTGAACTCGGGAATACGATCCAGCAGGTCCTGTTTCATCTGATCCATCACGTTTTCCTCCCCTTGGATGAGGCCTTGCGGCGAGAGGCGCCGGAAAGCCACAAACCGAACCGTTTTCGCAGTTGCAGGCCGCTGGCCGAACGGCGCTTACTCTGCCGGGCGTATCGTTCGAGACGATCCAGCAGGTCCGCCGCCATCGGCATACCCAGCGTTAAGGATAATCCCACCACGCCGCCCGCAAAGGCAGCCGAGGCAGAGCTCTCTTTCTTCAGGATCGGGCGCATGGCGGTGCCGGCGCCGATAAACAGTGCAAGACCAACCGCGCCCTGTACGATACGGCGTTCTCGTGTCGGCTTGTCCAGACGGAAACGGGCGCGACCGGAAATGTCCTGCCCGACCGCAAGGCCCGCACCCATACCGAGCGGAAACGCCGCCAGCGGGGTGCCGGAGAGAAGGCCTATGTAGATCGAGCTGAGGCCGACCAGGAATCCGCGTGAACCGCGTGGCGTACGATTCCACCAGCGGCGGAACGGCCCTTCGAGCAGGTTCAAACCTGCGAGGCTGCCGATGCCCAGGAGGCTGCCGGCCAGGACATCACGGGGGTAATGTACTCCGAGATAGACGCGCGATAACGGTACACTCACGGCGAAAATAACCCCACCGTAACGCAGCCACGGTGACTTGGAACGCTGGGCGATAAACAGGCCGAGGGCGACAGCGTTTTGCGCATGACCGCTGGGGAAGGTAAAATCGCCCGGGGCAACGAAGGCATACTTCTGCATTGAACCCCGCGGTGGTCGCGGGTAACGGAAGCGTGCCTTGACAAACTGGTTCAACGCCACAGTGGGGATAATCGCGCCCGAAAGCGCCAGGGCAGTGCGACGGCTGAACGCACTGAAGAGCGAAGCCATCAGGGAAAAATAGGTGACTTCACTGCCAAGTGCCGCGAGGCTCAGTCCGGCGGCATCCAGTGTTTTCGTACGCATCCCGGCACGCACCCAGGCTTTCTTTTCGTCTGCAAGCCAGGGAATCCAATCGCGGCCTTCGATACGGCCCAACTGAAGGGGGTCTTCATCGTGCGCCTCTTCAGGCGGGCGGCGCGTTGAGATGTGCAGAATCGGCAAATGCATGCTGGTCCCGTCTCTCGGTTTGAACCGACAAGATACGATGCGGGAGACGTGAATGCTGTATCACCGGGAGGTGGCGAACACCCTCGAAGGAGGATATCGAATGTTCACTTGATGAGTTTTCGATCCATTTTACGTGTCGGTCACACCCCGCTGATGCCTGCCGGGACCCGACATATGTTCTGACAACACTCAGAAGACGTTCCGGCAGGTCTTGCGTACGATGATAGCGTGCGTGTGGCCTGACGGCTGAACGTGTTTACCGGATGTACTTCGTCAATACGGGAGGTAGAACAAGACTTGCCGGCGGTTTCAAAGCCTTTCGCGACGTTCGCTCAATCCCTTCCAGATCATCCCTGCCCCGGCGAGGATCGCAAGGATGCCGGGCCCGGGCAGGAGCAGCATGGGAATGCCGACGAGGATCAGAACAACGCCCCCACCGAACAGGATGAAACGTCGTAAGGTTTCAGGTTGCATAATGTCCTCATGAATAGGTTCAATTATTGGACCGGTTCATGAAGCGAATGGTTTCATTTTACGGCAAAGCTATCCAGCGACTGGACTGTCGCATCGGTTTCCTCTACCTTAGCGGTGGGAAGGCAAGGAACACAAGACAGGGATGGAGCGGGACATGCAGGGCAATCACTTCGCGGTTCAACGGTTTCTTACGTTTCTACGTGACAAGAAAACAGACGCACAAACCTTTCGCTGGGCGTCAGACAATCTCTCGCGCCTGCTGTGCGGTGAGGCGCTTTCCAAGCTCCCTCACGAGCAAGTGGAAATCGTAACACCGGTCGGTGCGGCAGAAGGGCAACGGCTGCTTACGGAAATCATGGTTGTGCCCATCTACCGTGCCGGGCAATCGCTTGTGCATGCCTTCCTGGAGGTTGTACCTGACGCTGCAGTCGGTTCGCTCCTGATACAACGGGATGAACGAACCGCCCAACCCGAGCTCTTTTACAAGAAGTTGGTCTATCCCCTTCCGGCCTGTGCGATTATTCTGGATCCGATGCTTGCCACCGCAGGGTCTGCGGTCATGGCCGTCAGGGTGCTTCGTGAGGAGGGCTATCGCCCGCAATCGATCTATTTTGTCGGTGTCGTGGCAGCGGAGGAGGGATTCAACCGGCTGGCCGAACATATCCCGGAAGCAAACATCACGGTCGCGGCGGTCGATCCGTTATTGAACGACAAGAAATACATAGTCCCCGGGTTGGGGGACTACGGGGACCGTTACTTTGGAACCTGATTTTACGTGCACAACTGCATGTTTCAAAGTTGTATCTTGACTCGCAGTGCCGTTGAAACGGTCATCTCCAATGTAGTACATTCCATAAGTCCAGTTTTATCAATAAGAAAAAGAACAAGAAGGCAAAATACCTGAAATCTGGATCGGTGTTAGGATCCGATGAGATCAAGCACCAAATCCGGATAGTCTTTTCGGAGGGTTCCTTCCGGAAATCAACGGGCGAAAGGGACCCCCGCAAGTAGACTCCCGGGACGGAGACCAGGCGGCAGAGGAGATGCCGGGGGATTGCATAAGGAAACGGATACCGTATGC
>WJJA01000418.1 GCA_014729955.1 bacterium | reverse complement strand
TCATGAATGAAGATAACATTCTTTTCTAAATACTATATTAACAAAAAGATAATGTCACGCTGTACAGGTTTTCTCTGACACAGATTGTGTCCAGGCCAATCTCATCTATTCATTCCCCCTTCGGGCGGTCCCAACTGCGTCCTCTGCTTTGTTGCGAAGGATTCGCGGTATGGCATACAGCTTCATCCTGCGCGCCTCACATCTGACCCAGTTTGAACTCGTGAAATATCCGGGCTAGTGAATCCCCCGCGATAAGAAAACCGGGATGTAGTTTCACCCCGGCTTACGTTTGTCAATCTCAATCGGTAGAGTGCACGAGCGAATCACTCCTCGTCGTCATCGGTCCGAGGCGGTTTCCGTCGTGTGCGCGGCGGTCGTTTGGCGGAGCCGGAGGAGGAGCGGTTGGATGAACCCCGGTTTTCACGAGATCCCCCGTCCTGTCGGCGTCCACCGCGAGAAGAAGAGCGTGCGCGGGTCCGTGTCGACGGTTTATCCGGGGAGCTATCGTCTTTCGTCTCCCTGTCATCCCCCTTGCTCTTCCCGTTGCCGGTTGAGGTTGGTTCTTCGGCGCTTTCGGCATCATTGTCTTCGGTTTCATCCTCAGCGGATTCGTCCGAGGCACGTCGTTCACGATTTTCCTGCAGCCGGCCTTCCAGCTGACTCAGCACCTCGTCCACCTTCTCGAGACGATCTTCCTTCTTTTCCTCGCTCTTGCCCCCTCCATTGCGTTTCACCGGCACCGGCGGCAGCTCCTTGCCTTCAAGAATCAGGTCGATTTCAGCGCCGTCGAGAATCTCACGCTCCAGCAGGGCTTCAGCGAGATCGTTCAGCTGCTGCATGTAGTCCTGGAGGATCTGCTCGGCTGTATCCTGCGCGGTGAGCACAAACCGTTTCACCTCGCGGTCGATGTCGAGCGCCGTCGCTTCGGAATAGACACGACCTCGCGACATTTCACGCCCCAGGAAGACCTCCTGGTCGGAATTGGAAAGGGCGAGCGGTCCGATTTTGTCACTCATCCCCCAGTCGCAGACCATCTTGCGTGCAATGTCGGTCGCCTGCTTGATGTCAGATGCGGCACCGTTGGTGTAGTCGTCGAACACCAGCCGTTCCGCTGCACGTCCACCCATCAGATGAATCATTTTGCCTTCGATATACTTCTTCGACCAGGAATGCTTCTCGTCGATGGGCAGGTAATGGGTTACGCCGAGCGCACGCCCGCGCGGTATAATGGTCACTTTGTGGACAGGGTCCGAGCCGGGAGTATACTTCGCGACCAGTACGTGTCCTGCTTCATGGAACGCGGTCAGACGCTTCTCTTCGTCGGAGATGAGCATGCTCTTGCGTTCCGTGCCCATCATGACCTTGTCCTTGGCATCCTCGAAGTCCCGCATCGAGACCTTCTCGGCGTTACGGCGCGCCGCAAGCAAAGCCGCTTCATTCGCCAGGTTGGCGAGTTCTGCGCCCGCAAGGCCCGGGGTGCCCTTCGCGAGCACCTTCAGGTCCACATCCTCATCCAGCGGAATGTTACGGGTGTGCACACGAAGAATGCCTTCGCGACCGCGCACGTCGGGGCGATCCACCACGATCTGGCGGTCGAAACGACCGGGACGCAACAGCGCGGGATCGAGCACGTCAGGACGGTTGGTCGCGGCGATCAGGATCACACCTTCATTGGATTCGAAGCCGTCCATTTCGACCAGCAGCTGGTTCAGCGTCTGTTCGCGTTCGTCATGCCCTCCGCCGAGGCCGGCGCCGCGTTGACGACCGACTGCGTCCAGCTCATCGATGAAAATGATGCAGGGCGCATGTTTCTTGCCCTGTTCGAAGAGGTCGCGGACTCGGCTGGCGCCGACGCCGACGAACATCTCGACAAAATCCGCACCGCTCATGGAAAAGAACGGCACGCCCGCTTCGCCGGCAACCGCACGTGCGAAAAGCGTCTTGCCCGTGCCCGGAGGACCGACCAGCAGCGCGCCCTTGGGGATACGCCCGCCCAGCCGGGAGAACTTCTTCGGATCCTTCAGGAACTGAATGATCTCCTGCAGCTCCTCTTTCGCCTCGTTGGATCCGGCGACATCCTCGAAGGTGACCTTCGGCTTGTTCTCGATCATCAGCTTGGCCTTGTTCTTACCGAAGCTGAAGAGCCCGCGTGATCCGCCGCCCTGCATTCGACGCAGGAAGAAGATCCAGATCCCGATCAACACCACCCAGGGTAGAATCGAGGTGAGAATCATGCCGAACCAGTTGGTACTCTCTTCACGGAACTCGACCGTGAGGTCCATCCCCTCCCACTCGGAGACCATCTCTTTGGTCACCGGCGGCAATACGGTCTGCACCTGCTTTTGCTGCTCTCCGCCGGTTTCGTCCTGTTTCAACGTACCGACCAGTCTTCGTTCGGTAATCTCAATCTTCTGGAAGGCGTCACGATTCAACAGACTGCGGTATTCGGTGTACGTGATCCCTTCCGCTTCTTCCTGTTGGGGACCCAGGTAGGTGGTCAGCACAATGACGGCAAGGATCAGCAGCACCCAGAAGGTCATGGTGCGTCCGGCACGTTTCCAGTCGAACTGGTTGTCCGGTCCCTGGTCCTTGTTTTTCTGCGGACCGCCGTTGTTTCGATTTTCAGCCATTGGCAGCGTAGGCTCCTGACAACTATGGCAACATGGAGTCCGGGGGAGTCCATGTCATGTACAAC
>WJJA01000417.1 GCA_014729955.1 bacterium | reverse complement strand
GTCTGGATGCGGTCGATTTCGCTTTTGACATCCTGCAACACCAGGTCCGGGTCGGCACCTTCCAGCACCTCGAGGTTGACCACACCGATGTTCTCACTTGCCGTGGCACGGATGCGCTTGATGTTGTCCACCCCGCTCACAGCCAGCTCGATGGGACGAATGATGCCGTCCTCCACCTCTGCCGGGGTGGCGCCGGGGTAGGCCATCTGAACGGTGATCATGTCCAGGGTGAACTCAGGGAACACTTCCTGTTTCACCTGGCGTGCGGTGATAATACCACCGATCAGGAACGCCAGCATCAGGAGATTCGCCGCCACATGGTTTTGCACCATGTAGGCGATCGGCCCTCGACGGTTGTCACCCGCTGAAGTATTGTTGCTTTCACTGCTCATATGGTGAAGCTCCTATGATTCATCGTCCGAAGTGTTCACGGATGCCGCGGTCTCCGACGTGTTGCCTGAATCATTCCCCTGCTGCGTTGTTGCATCGACACGAAGCTTCATGCCCGGCGACGCGCCGGAAAGAGCCGACAGAATGACATTTTCGCCGGTCGTAACGCCTTCGTCAATCAAGGCTTTATCCGGTGTCATGTGGACCACGCTAACATCACGCATGGTCAATGTGTTGTCACCGTTCATCACCCAGACTTCGAAACCGCCGCTTTCATCACGACGAAGCGCTTTTCGAGGCAGACTGATGACTCCATCCAGGGTCTGCCCGTACATATCGACCGTAACAAAACTTCCCACCGAAAGTTCGGGCGATTGCGGCGTGGGACGGTGAAATGGATTGCTTACCTGGACGACCAGGCGTGCCAAGCCGACCTCATCCACGACCCCCATGTTGCGGTCGAGACGACCTTCCCAGACAAAGACGTTGTCGCCGGCGGAAAGTCGAACGTCCGCCTTCGATCCCGGGATACGCAGCCAATAGAGGTCAGAGGAGGGCACCGTCACTTCCACCTCCACACGATCGGTGCTGTAGAGGCTTGCCACCGGACCGGTGGGCCCGACCAACTGCCCTACCGATACGTTGCGCATGCGCACACGTGCATTGAAGGGCGCGGTCAGGATGGTCCGTTCCAGGTTCAGTTTCGCGCGGTCCAGGCTCGCTTTCGCTGACGCATGCACGGCTTCAGCCTGCTTCAACTGCGGTTTGTGCAGCACCAGCGGGTCAGGTTCGGACGGCCCGGATGATTCCCCGAGCAGCTTGTCACGGCTCGAATGGACCAATTCCCATTCACGCTTGGCGATGTCAGCATTGGCACGTGCGGTCTCGAGCTGGAACTCGGCCTGGGCGACAGACGCCTCCGCCTGCCGTACCGCCAGCTCATAATCGCGCTGGTCGATACGCAACAGCTCCTCACCTTCCTCGAAAAACCCGCCGGCTTCAAGTTTCGGGCTGATCCATGAGACCACTCCGGAGACCTGCGGGGTGAGGTTCACCTCAAAGCGGGGTTTCACCACACCGTTGGCGCGCACCATCACCTGGTGCTCTTCCATGCTCGCCTGCTGTATTTCCACCAGGGCGCCGGGATGCTCCTTCTGAACCTTTTCCGGTTTCGAGGCGGTTGCCATAAACCCGAACGCTGCTGCGATCCCGATCAGTAACAGGGCTATCGGAATCAGCACTTTATGCTTCTGGTTGACTTTGGAAAACCAGTCACTCATCCTTCATCTCCTTGTGAAGGGGTTTCTCGGCAAGATGAGTTTCAATCGTGTCATTGGTCCAACCTCCGCCCAACGCGACAGCAAGCTGGATCCTTGCATCGACAAGCCCGCGTCTCGCGGTAATCAGGCTGCGTTGGACATTGAAATAGGATGTTTGCGCCAACACCACCGGCAGGTAGTTGGTAATGCCCTGCATGTAACGGTCGGTCGCGATGCGCAGGTTTCCCGCCGCCGCTTCGGCCTGGCGCTTCAACGCTGCGACATAGTTAACCTGAGTGCGACCGGTGACGAGGGCATCTTCAACATCCCGGTAGGCGGACAACATGGTCTGCCTGTACCCGATCATCGCCGCGTCCCAAGCCGCCTCGTTCATGTTTTTATTCGCACGCAACCGTCCGCCCTGAAACAGCGGAGCCGACAGATTGCTGATGAACATCCAGATCATGCGGTCCGGATCGAAAAGACCTTCCACATCGTCCGAACGTGCGCTGACGGTACCGGTGAGCGAGATTTTCGGGTACATGTTCGCCACCGCTTCGGCGGCACGACGATCCGCGGCGATCATTCGTGCGTAAGAAGCCCGCACATCGGGCCGGCGCCGGATCAGTTCGCTCGGCAGGCCGACCGGTGTCTGCTCTACCTCTGCGGGAAGCTCAATTGCATCGCCGAGCATATCCGTCTGCGGGTAGCGTCCGAGCAGCACCGAAAGTGCATGCTGGGCCTGCGCATACAAGCCCTTCAACTGTTCACGCTGCGACAGGGCCGCCGTCAGGTTGGTCTCCGCCTGGTACAAATCCGCTGAAGATGACACCCCGCGATTGTATCGTTCGGTCACGAGTTGCTTGTAATCGTTGTAGGAATCGATGGTGCGCTGCACCAGTTCGAGCTGCTGTTTCAGTTCGACCACACGGTAATACGAACGGGCGACCTGGGCGGACATCGTAAGGGTGAGCGCACGCAGATCTTCTTCGCTTGCGATCAGGTCGGCCCATGCCGCCTGACGGCCGGCGTTCAGTTTGCCCCACAGGTCCACTTCATATGAAGCCGACAGGCTGCCCTCCCAGGGAAAGATGAACAGGCCGAATTGTGACGGTTGCGCTTCTCCTCCGCCGGATTGTCCGCCCTGGCCGCCCTGGCCGCCGCCGGTTTCGCCCAGCGGATCGCCGACGAAATCGTATTCGGTGAAACTGCCGGAGACGTTCAGGGATGGGAACCATGAGGCTCGCGCCATTGCCAGAGCATGGCGTGTCTGCTGCAGACGTGCGGCCTGTTGCTGCAATGTGAGGTTGGACGAGAACGCTTCGTCCATCAACCGGTTCAGGGTCGTATCACCGAAAGCCGGCCACCACGGCTCATCGCTGTAATTCGCGGTCTGTTCAGCCTGGATGAACTGTTCCGGGGGTGGTTCGACGTCCGGTTCACGCACTCCCCGCCAACCGGCACAACCCGTTGCGAATAATGCGACCGTCAGCAGGAATGCAAGAACCCCTCTTGATTGTATCATTGTAAGACACCTCTTGAATGTTCCGGGTTTGCTGAACACTGTTTGCAAATGCTGTGCGCGCATTGTCGAAATCCTCTGGAGTGGAAGGCGGTGAGAGTCGGCACGACTCTTTCACTGTCAGCTCTCGTCTCTGTCGAACGAGGATCGAGTTTTGTCCTTTTCCATACAACCGGCCCCTTCGCAGACCTCTACATCGCCGCCAAGATTGGTGATCACCTGCTTCAATACTCCGATTGAATGGTGCAACTCTTCCGACGGGATGTCCTTCACAGACTCCTCATAGACTTCATGCATCATCGCCAGCAGATCCGGCATCATCGAACGGCTTTTCTTTGTCAACTGCAGCAGCTTGATACGGCGGTCTTCCGGATGAGGTTCACGTATTACCAGCCCGCGGCTCTCCAGGCTGTCAACATGACGCAAAACGGAGGTATGGGAATGGTGCATCCGCTTGGAAAGTTCAGCCAGGGGGAGACCGTTTTCGAAATGCAGTCCTGTGAGGGTGAATGCTTCCGGTGCCGTCAAATCCATGTCCGCCGCCTTATGGGACAGCTTTTCCTTAAATTCAAGGGCAACTCGCCAGGCCCAAAACGCAATGCTTTCGCTTCTTTCAAGCAACATGATCGACCTCGAAACATGGAACTATGTAGAATGCTACATAGTTTGATGCGACGATAATAG
>WJJA01000416.1 GCA_014729955.1 bacterium | reverse complement strand
GTCGCATGAATGTCTCGCTGTTAGAGCTTAGGATTCGCTAACCCGAATATTTCATGAATGGAGAGAACATTCTTTTCTAAACACTATAGTAACAATAAGATCATATCACGACATACCGTTTTTCTCCGGCACAGATTGTGTCCAGGCCTCACTCATTTCTTCATTCCCCCTTCGGGCGGTCCCAACTGTGTGATCTGCATTGTTCCGAAGGATTCGCGGTATTGCCATACAGTTTCATCCTTCGCGCCTCACATCTGACACAGTTTGAACTCGTGCAATATTCGGGCTAAGATTGGGGACGGCAACGCCGGTTTCACAAGGGGAAAGACCGATGCATCGACCTTGGTCGAGCCCCGATGTCCGGCATTGACTGTTGCATGACGGCATAATCAGATCTGGTTACGATTGCGGATGCAACTCTGTCTCTCTTTGAGGGGAACAGGTATTGCACTACCTTTCACAACCATATGGTGAAAGATCGGGTTTTGCTAGACTTAGGTATCCCTAACCCGATAGAACGCAGGTGGCGTGCCTGCGGGACGCGATTCAAGGACCCGTTCCGCGAGTGCAGATCCTGCAAGGAGGGAGCAGATTATGCGCAGGTGGATCGCACTGTTTGCCTTGATGATGCTGTGTGTTGTGCAGGTGAATGCCGGAACGATGGTTCGTACGTATACCTTCCCGGACCCGGATCTGGAAACCCTGGGGCGGTATGTGCAACCCTCTCTCGAGGGTACAATGCTGCTGGGGGATCCGGGTGAACCGATCCTGCCGGTACGTTCGCATACCTTCCTGCTACCTCCGGGCGAAGCGTTGCATAAAGTCGAGGTGAAGCAGATCCTTTGGGAAACGGTGGCGAAGGGAGTCACGGTCTTGCCGCAGGGCGCATTTCTGCCAATCAGTCAAATGGAGTATGCCGACCCCGAGCCGGACGCGAGCATTTACAACAGCAACAGCTTCTTCCCGTTGAAACCGGTGTCCGATTTGCAGACCGGCTACCTGCGCGGTCATTCGATCGGGAGCTATCTCCTGCATCCGTTGCGATGGAATCCTGACAGCGGCGAGCTGCAGGTGGCTCGTGAAGTGCAGCTGCAGATCCAGTCGGCTCCCGATTCAGAAGCGGAGGCGGCACTGGCATTGTTGAAGACCGGCTCGAGGACGGAACGGCTGCTGCGTCAGTGCGTGGACGAACTCAGCCATCTCCCGCGCTACAATGCCCTCGACGATCTGGATGAACTGGAACCCAGCATGATCATTATCTGCAGCGACGCCTGGACCGACGAGTGGGAAGAGTACGCGGAATTCAAACGTACTCGCGGGATTGAGACCCTTGTACTGTCCACCGCGGATATCTACAACGACTTCGAAGGCGATGACAACCAGGAGAAGATTCGCAACGCGATTCTCGATTATTACCTGTTCCACACGACGGAATACGTGCTTCTCGGCGGCGATGTGAACACCGTGCCCTACCGTGGGTTCTACAACAGCACGGCAGGTCAGACCGATTACAACATTCCGGCGGACTTGTACTACTCTGGTCTTGACGGCAGTTGGAACAGCGACGGCGACAACCGCTGGGGCGAAGAGAACGAAGACGACCTCTACCAGGAAGTATCGATCGGTCGTGCGCCGATCACATCGACTTCGATGCTCGAGGACTGGATTGCCAAACAGGTCGCCTACCAGGACGATCCTGTGGTCGACGAAATGACGAACGCTCTGATGGTCGGCGAAGATCTCGGTTGGGTCAACTGGGGCGGTGAGCACAAGGACGAGGTCCGGTTCGGCAGCTCCAACTACGGCTATTCCACGGAAGGTTTCCCGGCGGGGTGGGATGTATCGACCATTTACGATATGGACAACGTCTGGAGTGTACCGGAGCTGTTCAGCGAGTTGAACAGCGGTGTACATATCGTGAACCACCTGGGACACTCGAACGTCACCTACACCATGAAAGCGTCCAACCACCATGTAACCGACAGCCAGCTGACCAACAACGGCACCAACCATACGCACTACATGGCATACAGCCAGGGCTGCTACTGCGGCGCTTTTGAGCAGAACAGCATTACGGAAAAGTGGACCACGATCGCGAACGGAGCGTTCGCATACATCTCGAACAGCCGCTACGGCTGGGGTTCAGGTTCCAGCACCAACGGCCCCTCCCAACGCTATGACCGTGAATTTTTCGACGCGTTCTTCGGCGAAGAGATCCACCGCATCGGCGACACCAACCGTGACTCGAAACACGATTGTATCCCGGTGATCGGACAGACATGCATGCGCTGGTGCTTCTACGAGCTTAACCTTTTCGGCGATCCCTCGATCGATCTCTATACCGGTCAACCGGAAGAGATGACGGTCAACCTGCCGGCGCAGTATTTCATCGGAAGTCCGGGTCTGGAAGTGAATGTGGAAGGTGTCGAAGGCGCTCGTGTCGCGGTTCTCCTGGACGGCGATCTGCAGGCGGTCGGGATTACGGATGAGAACGGCGATGCGGTGATCGAGGTGGATGTGATGGAGCAGGTCACGCTCGATGTCGTAGTCACTGCGCACAATCGTCTGGCGTACACCGATGAGGTGGTGGTGTTGCAGGCTG
>WJJA01000415.1 GCA_014729955.1 bacterium | reverse complement strand
GTGCTGGGCGATGTCCCACTGGATGAAAAGGCTCTGGAAACTGTTTTGAGTCAGATGGGGCATGACGGCCTTCTCAATGATGAATGGCTGCACAAATCCGAACACAGCCTCGAGCTTCAACTCTACTGGTTGCAGCACATTCTCGATGATCGGCCGTTCACCGTATTGCCATTCCTTGCAGGCAGCCTGCCTCCCGGTATAAACGGAACACCCCGTGGTAATGAATACACGGAACTCATTCTGAAAGCCCTGAAAGCCGCGGAACGGGCGCATGACGGCCCTGTTTTATGGGTGGCTTCCGTGGATTTTGCACATGTTGGACCATCTTTCGGTGATTCTGAACTTGTCAGCGATTCCTTAGCGGCACGTGTCGAGAAGCAGGATATGGATGCGTTGCAAACCCTGAAACAAGCTGACCCTGATCAGTGGTGGTCGCATCTGATGCAGGATCGGAACGCTCGAAGGGTGTGCGGACAAAATGCCGCCTGGTTCCTGCTTCGATGTCTCGAAAGCGTTGAAGGATACGTCATCGATTATGATCAGGCGCTTTCACAGGGCCGCGAGCGGATGGTCAGCTTCGCCTCCACCCTGTTTCTCTGAGCGTTCCGGATTCCTTACCTGACCTGTAGATTGCGAACCCGACCGGTATGTAGCATGTAAAGCTGAGTCTGTTTCACGCACAATTCTGCGCATTGGTGCGCAGGATGTGCGCAACCCGATCCATACGCACAAAAGAGGTCTCTGATGTCCAGCAGGAAACCCGGTGAAGGCATGAACATCCCCTGGCACGAATGGGGCGAAGAAACCTTCTCCTACGCGCAGGAAAATGATATCCCCGTGTTCCTCTATCTCTTCGTGGATTGGGGGCATGACCAGCACCGTTTTGAATTGAATGTACTGGCTTCGCTGGAAATCCGTGATCTTGTTAGGAATCAGTATGTACCTGTACGAGTGAATTCACTGATACGGCCTGATCTGTTCGAACGGTATAATCAGGGAGGTTGGCCCAGTATATGCTGCTTGTCCCCGACAGGAGAACTGCTGCACGGCTTGTCACGTCCCACGTTTGATCAGACCCGTTCGATGTTGGAACAGGTCGCGCCGTACTACAAGGAACATCGCGACGAAATTCGGCAGAAAATCGAACAGGCCGGCGCACCGGGTGAAATCCTGTTTGATGAGGTAGAACGGCCGAATCGTCCCGATGAATCCCCCTTGCAGTGGGTAAAACTGGATGCTCTGGCTCTGTATGACCGTAAATTTAAGGGATTCGGCCGTTTCCCCAAATCTCCCAAACCGGATACTCTGCAGTTTTTGCTTGAATCCGGTGATGATACTTTGGCCGTACCTGCCTATGAGACTCTCAACACCATTTCTCAGAGCCAGCTTTACGATCACCTGGGCGGCGGGTTCTTTCGCTATTGCGATGATGAGGCCTGGCGTTTTCCGCACACTGAAAAACTGCTAAGCGACAACGTTGCCCTGATGGAAGTCTTGCTGGATGCCTATCGCCGCCGAAAAGACGAACGTTACGAGCAAACAGCCAATGGGATTCTGCAATTTCTGGAAAACAACCTTGGAGATGAAGAAACCGGCTTGTTCTTTGCAGCCCTGGATTCAGCGAGTGAACCGGGCGACCGGAGTAGCTACTATGGCTGGAGCCTGTCTGAGATCGTAGAGGTCCTGGATGAACCGACATCGAATGTCGTTGCCGCGCATCTCGGAATTGAACCGGGTGCAGCGTTGCCGGACGGCAGTGGTCGCTGTTTCCCGGAAATCAGGGCTTCCGCTGAACAGGTCGCTTTGCAGTTTCGTCAACAGGTAGCCGAGACTGTCGAGCACCTGGCAAAGGGAATGACTTCATTAATGCAGTACCGATCGCAGCGTCCCAAGCCGCAGATTGTGCACGTATTCCTGACCGCAGCGAATGCACGCCTGATGGGACTGCTTGCTGAACATGCGATGGTCGAACACAAGCCGCGTTCGTTGCAACGTGCCTTTGAAATTGCTGACCTGATCTGGGAGAATGCGCATATCGAGGACGGCGGTGTTCGGCACGAGATTGACGGATCCGCCTCCCCCCTGTTCTTTGCGGACCAGGTGGAGACGGTGCTTGGGTATATCAGATTATATCGAGCGGCCGGTCGAGGTAAAGATCTTGTCCGTGCGGAACAGACGGCACATGATATCCTGCAACGCTTTGTCGGCGATAATGTGCCGGCCGGTTTCGATACCATTGCCGGTGAAACCGCCATCGGAGCGGAAGCGATACGGTTTATGCCCTTTGACACCAACAGTCGCTGGATGCTTGCGATGACGGAACTGCATATAATGACGGAAGATGAAACATGGCGCGAACATGCCCTTCATCTCGCGGAGGCCATGAAATCGCGCGTTCCACGTTACCGGTTGATCAACAGCACGTACGGTCGTGCCCTGGCGAGGTTACTTTCTCCACCGCCGGTGGTTGATTTGATCACGGGCGATGGTACAGGCGAAATGCGCCTGGAACTTGTGCGTAACGCTCCGTCGGAGGTGCAGATACGTGCGTTTGATCCCGACCAGGTGACTCCCTGGACTCCGGTGGAACGCTACCCGTCTAACGGCGGGTCTGGTCGCGCTGCTTTGATCGTAGAGGGTAAGCGCAAGTTGCTCACGAGCGATATCGAAGAGGTTTTAGAGACATTTGCGAATTCGACTGCATCATCGTAGACTATAGGCTTGTACTGAAAAAACCGGGTACACCCATTATTCGTACGCAGGAGGAGAGGATGAAGACACGCATGGTAGGCTTGTTCCTGCCGGTTGCTTTCCTGTTGGCAGCCGTAACATCAACCGTTGTTGCCGTGGAACCGCGGCAATGGACTCATGAAGATGATTTGAATGGTATCCCCCTGCGTCAGGGATATCATGTGGAATGGTATCGCAGCATGGCCCATGACGCTGAGGGCAATGTGATGGTGGTCTGGTCTGACACCCATCGCGGAGACCGTGATATTTACGGAATGATGATCGACAGCGACGGAGAGCAGGCTTACGATGCCCCTGTTTTGCTCGCCGGCGGGTTCGGCCGTCAGGAAGATCCGCACATTATGGCGGCAACTGACGGTAACTGGATACTGACCTGGATCGATTATCGCGCAGACCTCGCCTATGAAGAGAAAGGCGATGTCTATATGCAGAAGGTCGACGACGATGGTAACATCCTCTGGACCGGGCATCAGGGCGGACTGGCGATCACCGGTGAAGCCGGCGACCAGGTCAAGCAGATCTCTGTACAGTCTTTCAGCGACGGAAACGGCGGCGCTGTGTCGATCTGGGTGGATGGACGAAATGGAACCAGCGACCTGTATGCCCAGCACGTTGACACCGACGGCAACGTGATGTGGGACGATCAAGGCAATATCATCGCAGGCGGCGAGGGTGACCAGGGTAACGTAAGCGGCGGCGGTGGTTATACTGCCGACACCGACGGCCAGGGCGGTATCATTGCAGCCTGGGTTGACAATCGTGACACAGGCAACCAGAATGTCTATTCTCAGCGGATCGATTCCAACGGTGATCGTGTTTGGGATGAAGGTGCCATCGGCGGAACAGCAATCTGCACAGCCGACATGTCACAAGGTGGGGTGAAGCTCGCACCGGACGGGATGAACGGCGCTTTCATCATATGGGAAGACAAACGCTTCGACACCAGTTTCAGTGACATCTACGGCCAGCGGATTGATGCCGACGGCAATGTCTACTGGACAGTTGACGGTGAAGTGATCTGCGATGCCTTCAATCGTCAGGAAACGATTCGTATCGTGAACACCGCTGAAGGTGAAGCGATTGTGACATGGGAAGATACACGCGTAGCCCCGAATATCTTCCGTGATATTTACATGCAGCGCATCGGCGGTGATGATGCGATCATCCATCACTGGGATGAAGATGGAATCGTGCTGGTGGATGCGGAATACGACCAGCGTGACCTGCGTTTGACTGACGACGGCAACGGCGGCGCTGTGATGTCCTGGGTGGACGATCGCCTGAACACCAATCTCAGGTACGATCTCTATGCTCAGCATGTCGATGTCGACGGCAATCGCACATGGGGCGATCCCAACGGTGTTGTCGTTTCTGATGCTGAATTGAATCAGGAAGCGACCATCGTCCGCATGCTCTCCGACGACCGTGCGCTGGTCGTTTATGCCGACTATCGTGAAGGCAGCCCGGGAGTGTACTACCAGGTATTCGGTTCTGACGGTAGTATCGAACGTGCGGAAAACGGTGATTTGATTATTTACGGGATCGACTTTAACGCGCGCTGGCCGAAGCTGATCCTGTCCGACAATAACATCCTGGATGTCTGGAAGGACGGACGCTATTCCAACGACTACGGCTTTATCCAGGGATTGGATATCACCGGCGAGACTCTGTGGCAGCAAAATGGTATCAATGCAACGCCGGGTCTCCAGGTGGCGCCGTCCGAAGAAGCCAGCATCTCCTTCCTTGGTCTGATGGCGAAGGCAGACAACAACGGTGGCGTGTTCACTGCCTGGCACGACACGCGTGTGAATTATGTCAACAATGTTTTCCTGCAGCATGTTAACGATTTGGGTGAACCCCAGTGGGGTGATTCCGGACTTGCACTGGACAACTCCATTTACGAGCAGACAATCGGCGATCTCATTCCCACCGATGACGGCGGCGTAATCGTGATTTACGTGCAAAGCAACCCTGAAACATTCTTCCTCGACCTGTTCGCTTATCGCCTCGATGCGTCCGGTGTCCCGGTCTGGGATGACCCCCTCCCGATTGCTGTAAGCGAGAGCGACAAAGTCGTCAATGATGTGGAGGTCTTCGATGACGGCAGCGTTTTTGTCGTATACCGTGCCACTGATCCATTCGCAGAGACGGATCTGAAAGCTACCGCGTTCAACCCCGACGGCACACTGACCTGGGATGAGCCCATGGTGTTGTCCGATGAAGTAGACCGACAGTATCATGGTCGTGCAACGAAGGTGAGCGGCGGAATCGCTGTTGTTTGGATCGATGAACGCCGTGGCACACCAATTAAGGACATCTACGGCCAGTTCGTGATGTCGGACGGTACGACTGCATGGGAAGACGGCGGTCTGATGCTGATCGCTGAAGAAAATGCACAGGAAAACATCAGCATCGACTCCAATATGGGTCACCTGTCGGAAAGCTTCTGGGTGGCATGGCAGGACAACCGTGATCCAAACAATCCCGATATTTATACCCAGCTGTTCGATCTGGATGGCATGGCGATGCTGGCACCCGCTTCCGGCTACCTGGTGACGATGTCCGAGGAACCGGAATACGAGCCGGTCTTCAAATCCCTTGTCGACAACAGCATTTATATCACCTATGAGGTCGCTGACACGAACGATTTCCGTGACCTCTACTACAAGCAT
>WJJA01000414.1 GCA_014729955.1 bacterium | reverse complement strand
CCGGTTACGACCGCGGACATATGGCACCGAGTTACGGGATCGACACACGCTACGGCCGTGACGCCCAGGTCGAGACCTACCTGATGAGCAACATCACCCCGCAGATTCCCCTGCTGAACCGCTATCTCTGGAAAGACCTGGAGATGATGATCGCGAAGCGATGGGCCGATGAGCTGGAGGAGGTGTGGGTTTATACGGGACCGGTGTTCCTCGGGGAACGTGATACGCTGACGAGCGGCGTGGAGATCCCGGACGCGTTCTACAAGATCCTGGCGGACGAAACAGAACAAGGTACGTTCCGCGTGCTTTGTTTCCTGGTGCCTGCGAAGCCTGTACCTGACAGCCCGCTGGAGCAGTTTCTCGTTCCGGTGGATTCGGTGGAAGCGTTGACAGGCTTTGATTTTTTCGAACAGTGGCCGGATGATTGGGAACAGACGCTGGAGACACGGGCGGCCGGTGCTCTGTGGTGAGTCTCCTTCGCCCGGATGTTTCATGACTGAGGCTTAAATTCTTTTCTAAAGCCCATCTTAACAAGTAGATGATGTCCTGAACATACAGTATTTCTCCAGTAACCGTTTGTGCCCAAGCCCAACCCTTTTCTACGTCCCCTTTCGGGCGGTCCCAACTACGGCATCCGCTTTGTTGCGAAGGCTTCGCGGTATGGCAATACAGCTTTATCGTCCGGCCTGGCATCTGACGCAGTTGGAACTTGTGAAACATCCGTGCCGGCGGCACACCTGCCTCTCAGGGGTGCGCAACCTATTGCATTCCAATACGTGAAACCGCTATAATCGAAGTCGCTTTGCATGCGATATGCAGTGCATCGACACGGCGGGATAGCTCAGCTGGTAGAGCAGGGGAATCATAATCCTCGTGTCGGGGGTTCAAGTCCCTCTCCCGCTACTTTGGTAAAACGCCGCTTCCGTCCGGGGGCGGCGTTTTCGTTGCTCAAAGGGGTCGGGTGCCGGCGAGCAGGATTCCATCCGTACGTGACACCGGCGTCCGGGGAGACCACGGCGACTCGATCGAGCGCGCACACCGGTCCATGAATTTGCACACATACTCGCACATGCGAATTACCGGGTATGCGGATAGGGGTCTAAGTGTATCTGCGCAAAAGACTTTGCCCGCACCCTACCCGCTACTCAACCCCCACCCGAAAACCCGGCTTAGCAATTCTTGCAGCCCGCCTGATTCACCGCCTGCTCAAACGCTGTCACCAGGCGATCCAGCTCGGCCGGCACCGATTCGATCGTTTCTTTCCGTGTCAGATCTACCCCTGCGCGTTGCAGCTGCGTCATCGGGTGATCATTGCCGCCGGCCTTCAGTAATTCCATATAGCGTGATACGACTCCCTCGTCGCCGTCTCGCAACCGGCGCATCAGCTCCGCAGACGATGCATAGCAGGTGGCATACTGGTAGACATAGTAGGGGCTGCCGTAGAAGTGTGGAATGCGTGCCCATGTGAAGTCATACTCTTCGTCGTAGGCAATCGCATCGGCGTAATAGGCTTCCATCAGGTCATGGTAGATGCCGTTCAGAGTTTCCGATGTCACGGGCTGACCCTGCTCGACAGCCCTGTGCGCCTGCCATTCAAAATCGGCAAACATCACCTGGGTAAAGAAGGTGCCGGTGATGCTGTCGATGCTGTGCTGCAGCAGGCCCGCTTTTTCGAGGGGATCGTTCGTGCGTTCCAGCATATACTGCAGCAGGAACGCTTCATTCAGAGTCGAAGCAACCTCGGCGACGAAGATCGTGTAATCCGATGTCGCGAACGGCTGGTTTTCATGGGACAGGATGGTATGCATCGTGTGGCCCATCTCGTGCGCCAGGGTAAAGACATCGTCGAGGGTATCGTTGTAGTTCAGCAGCATGTAGGGATGTACACCGTAGACACCGGCCGAGTACGCGCCGGAACGTTTGCCTTCGTTTTCGTAGACATCGATCCAGCGGCGCTCGAAGGCTTCCCGCACCTTCGCCTGGTAGGCTTCCCCGAGGGGTGCGACGGAGGCAATCACATGTTCGGCGGCTTCATCGTAGGGGTACGTCTTCGGGCTCTCGATCAGTTCCAGACGACTGTCGTACAGATGGTAATTCTTCAGCGTGAGCAGCTGTTTGCGCAATCGGTGGTATCGTTGCAGCGGTGCGGTGTTCTGCTTCGTTGTGTCGACCAGGGTTTGCACCACCTCCACCGGCACATGGTCCCCGTGCAGGGCGCGTTCCAGTGTGCTGCCGTGGTTGCGCGCCTGTGTCTTGAACCAGTCCCGCTGACAGACACTGTTGTAGATCGCGGCGTAGCTGTTGAGGTTGCCGCGATAGACACTGTAATGCGCTTCGAACGCCTTGCGCCGATCCTCCTGGACACGGTGTGTCGCGAGCAGGCTGCTGTAACGGCCGTAGGTCACCTTCACGGTCTCACCCGTGGTCAGCTCGATTTCCGGGAACTCCACATCAGCAGTGGACAGTGCGCTGTAGATGTCCGAGGGGGTGCTGCTGAAACGTGCGGCGAGCGAAAGAAGCGTTTCGCCCTTTTCATCGAGGACATGTTCACGGCTGCGGTAGAGCTCCATGATCGGAAAGCGATAGGGCTGAAGGTCTGGTTCGCTTTCGATCCACGTTTCCATGGTTTCCTGCGGGATGGTCAGCAGCTCCGGCGCGAGCCAGGCGGTTGCCTGCTGCCATTTTGACGTCAGGATCTGGACCTGCTGCTGCTTCGCCTGGTTTTCCGTGACACGCTGGTCCTGGTCCAGCATCAGCATCGGGTAATAGAACACCTTGTGCGCGATTTGACCCATGGCATCGCTCAGACGGTAGGCTTCCAGGACACGGTCGGGACCTTCACCGAGTGTTCCTTTCAAGGTCTGGAAGGACTCGATCTTCCGCTCCAGCTCTTCGTACGCTGTCTGCCATGCATCCCAGTCGCGGAAAATATGGGTAAGATCCCATTGCTTCGATTGCGGGATTTCGTCACGTTTCATCGTATCCGGTCTCAGCATGCCGTCCTCGCTGCTTCGTTGGTTTGGTGGAGCCTTTGTATCCGCCCAACAGAGTAGGGGTGAGCCGGGGAGGAGACAAGGGGACGGCGTACCGTCGCGGAGACAAATTGCTTGTGACTCTCGTACCCTATCTTTATCCTAAGGAATACACCGATCACCTGCGCAGGTTCATCGCCATGCATGTACGGACACTGGTATTCAGCTTGACAATCCTCGTGCTGTTGCTCGCCGGGAACGCTTCGGCGACACGTCCGCAGTCCCCGGTGGTGCAGTGGGTGCTGGAAGGACGTCTGGATACGCTTCGTGCTGCATCCATTCAGCCGCCGGCTGGATTGGCCAACGCTCAGCTCCGGTTAGCACGTGCCCTGGTCGAACCGGAGGGGTTGTCCGCCTACGCGCAGCTCCATCGTCTGGCGAGTGAGCCGTCGCTGCTGCCCGAAGAGAAAACGCTGGTACACTTCCACCTGCACGGCTACTATCGTCTTGTCGGGGAAAACGCCAAGGCGGACGAGCACCTCGCCGCGATGCGACCCACACCCGGTCTGTCTGCGAGCCTGTTCCATGACGGTATCCTGCCGGAACCGACACCGGTGGTGTCGCAGGATCTCTACGCGATCCAGGTGGGGGCGTTTTCGTCACGCGCGAACGCCGACCGGTACGCGAACGGACTGAAAGGCGGCCATGAGGATGTGACCGTGCAGCCGTTAAACCGAGCGAGCGGCACCCTGTACGCCGTATGGCTGGGCCGTTTTCCGGATGCGGATGCCGCACGGCAGTACGGCACCCGTCAATTCGGCCGGGAGGGAAAGGATTATACCGTGGTGAAGCGAGGCCACTAAACCATGCCGATCTCGGAAGAAACCGTCAACCAGGTTCGTGAACAATCCGACATTGTCGAGGTGGTCAGCGAGTATGTATCGCTGAAGCGTCGCGGCGGTCGCAATTTCACCGGCCTGTGCCCGTTTCACCAGGAGAAGACCCCCTCCTTCTCTGTAAATCCGGATCTGCAGATATTCAAATGTTTCGGCTGCGGCAAAGGCGGCAATGTCTACACGTTTATCATGGAGATGGAACGTATCGAGTTTCCCGATGCGGTCCGTCACCTTGCGGAACGCATCGGTATCAAGATCGAGGGCGACCGCAGTGCCGGACAGAACGAAGCGCTTTACCAGGCCAACGAAATCGCCTTCAAGCTGTTTCGTCATCGCCTGACCAAAGTGGACGCCGAGGATGCTGCCTACGCCCGCGACTACCTGCGCAAACGAGGCATCGACGAGAAGCTCGAAGCGAAATTCGAGTTGGGTGTGAGTCCGCCGGACTGGGACACCCTGATCAAACTTGCGGGCAAACGCGGTTTGAGCGGGGATGTGCTGGAGCGTGCCGGGTTGGCGATTCGTCGCGAATCGGGCGGATGGTACGACCGCTTCCGCGGGCGTCTGATGTTCCCGATCCGTAACGCCGGCGGAAAGGTGGTGGCCTTCGGCGGGCGTGTGCTGAAAGAGGATCCCGATAAACCCGGCGCGAAGTATATCAACAGCCCCGAGACTTCGATCTATCACAAGGGAAAGTTGGTTTACGGCATCCGGCAGGCTCGTGATGCGATGCGTCAGGGAGACGAGGCGATCCTGGTCGAAGGGTATACCGACCTGATCGCGCTGCATCGTGTCGGGTTCGACCATGCCGTGGCGACCCTGGGAACAGCGTTGACCGGCGAACAGGCTTCGTTGATCAAACGTTTCGCGTCCCGGGTGACGCTGCTCTACGATGCCGACACCGCCGGCAATACTGCGGCCTACCGCGGGGCGGACATCTTGATTGCCGCCGGCCTGGAGGTTCGTATCGCGCAGATGCCGGAAGGAGAAGATCCGGACACCCTGATTCAATCCGGCGGGCAAGAATCGATGGAAGGGGTGCTGGAACGTGCGCTGCCGTTGATCGATTTCAAGATCGATTACTTCAAACGGCAGGGCAAAATGGACACCCCGCAGGGACGCAGCGAGGTGATTCATTCGCTGGTAGAAACGATACGCCGCATCCCGGAACGCATCACCCGCCAGTTTTACGCCCATGAGGTTTCGACCAAGGTCGACATTGACGAGCGTCTTCTGGCGCGTGAACTGAACCTCGTGCAGCCGGCACGTGTCATTCCCTTCAGCCGGCAGGATACGCAGGTCCAGGCAACGAAATACGACCGCCTGCTGGAAGAGGTGATCAAAGTCTTGATTGAAAACCCGCACTATGCCTCGGATATCTTCAACAATCTCACATCGGGCAATATCATCGAACATCCCCTGAAACGTCTCTACCAGCACCTGGAAGGGTTGTGGATCGAGGGCGTGGAGGTCAAACAGGCGGATCTGTTCAATCACTTCGCGGACGACCAGGAGATCCGCGACCGCATCAGTCTTCTGCTGAGTCGTGAAAAGAAGGGTCTGGAGAAGCTCTCCGAAGATATGGACGAGAAAAACATCCTTGAGGTGATCAACCGGACCCCGATCCTGATGAAGCAGTTCTTCCTGAAAACCCGTGTGCAGGAAATTCGCGAGCAGTTGAAGACCGGCGCCGGGATGGAACTGATCGAAGAGTATGACAAAATCAAAAAAGAAATCGACGAGATCCGCTTTAACCTCCCGAACGACCTATGAAACGTCCCGCTCTCGATCCTGTCCCCCCTGCCCTGCTGCCGTATTATCGACGTGCGATGGCCGATGCACGTCGCATCCTGCAGGAGCAGAGCGACATGAAATCTGTAGAAGCGCTGCTGGTGCTGCGCGGGCTTGTGCGTGAACGGATTAAGCGGGCGTTGAAACTGGGATTGCGGCGTATACGACGTGCACTTTGGGCCGGGTGGGTCGGCAGCGGGATCGCCTGGAGCGCCTGGTTGGGATTTGCGGGAATGAGGGCATTCGATGTCGGTTCGTTGTCGTTTTTTTGGGGGACGGACGGTCTGTGGTGGTGGGTCGGCCTGCTGGTAACCACCTTGCCTGTGGTGAGCGG
>WJJA01000413.1 GCA_014729955.1 bacterium | reverse complement strand
TCATCTATTCATTCCCCCTTCGGGCGGTCCCAACTGCGTCATCTGCTTTGTTGCGAAGGATTCGCGGTATGGCAATACAGCTTCATTCTTCGCGCCTCACATCTGACGCAGTTTGAACTCGTGAAATATCCGGGTTATCCTGTCCATGCTTTGCAAATGCAATGTAAGACCGTTTCTGTTCGCGACAGCGAGACGGAATGTGTCGATCACACGCACGGATGAGACATTGTATCCATTCACGTAAAGGGTTTCTTGCAATGTCATCGTCCATTTTCATGGATACCGAATGAGCACTGGACCCCTGCTTTCTCTGGAAATGATACGATTCGGCATCAGCAGTGAAAGACTCCGTACACCAGCGTGACCGACCAGAGCTTGGGGTATAAACAGAAAACACCCGAACGGTTGTTTTCTTTCCGCTCGGGTGATTGTGCCTGCCAACCAGGCGATAGTAAACAGCGATCTTCAAAACGGGCGAATCATATCCTCACTCGGGTGCAGCCGACGACCGTTTTCATCGTACACAAAAAAGCCCTTGCCGGTTTTGGCGCCGAGGTGACCTGCTCGTACCAGTTTGCGCAGCAGCGGACAGGGGCGATACTTCTGATCGCCGGTTTCACGGAACATCGACTCCAGCCAGTTCAGCACTTCATCCAGCCCCATGTGATCGGACAGCTGCAGGGGACCGTACTCGAAATGGAATCCGAGCCGCATCGCATCGTCAATGCCCTCCTCACTCGCAACACCTTCCATCAGCGCGTACATCGCCTCATTCAGCATCGGCAACATCACTCGTGTGGTGACATAGCCGGGCGATTCGTACACCTCTATCGGGTTCTTGCCGATGTCGTAGGCAAACTTGCGTACAAACTCAAAGGTGTCATCCGAGGTCTTCAGCCCGCGAACAATTTCCACCATCGGACGCTTCGGTACCGGGTGGAGGAAGTGCATCCCGATCACCTGCCGCGCACGGCTGGTGAACGACGCCAGTTCTGTAACGGACAGCACAGAGGTGTTGGTCACCAGGATGGTGTCCGGTCCCAGGATCACATCCAGTTGATGGAACAGGGCACTCTTGATCGACATATCCTCCGGCACCGCTTCGATTACCAGTTGATAGTCGGCGAGTTGGGTCTTGTCCGCCGTACCGCGAATCCGGCTCATGATCGCGCGTTTGTCCGACTCTGTCATGCCCCAGCGCTGGATTTCTCGGTCCAGGTTCTGCTCAAGCAACTCGAAAGAATGCTTGAGGGACTCTTCGTCTTTCTCCACAATCAGCACTTCGATCCCCTTGGAGGAGATCGTGTGTGCGATGCCGCAGCCCATCTGCCCGGCGCCGACCACGGCGACACGGTCCACTCCTTCGGACATCGTGGGCAGATCGGATTCTCCCAGCAGGCTTTTCAGGCTTTCTGCTTCCGCCATGAGAACGGCTCCCTTCAGCGTTGGGTGATCAATTCGCGTTCGCTGAAGAACACGCCGACTTCGATCATCCCGTTTTCCGGCGAATCGCTGCCGTGAACCGTGTTCTTGCCCTTGTCCACGCCGTACAGCTTGCGGATCGTGCCTTCGGCCGCTTCTGCCGGGTCGGTTGCGCCGATCACCGTGCGCCAGTGATTGACCGCATCGTTCCGCTCCAATGCGACCAGCACCACCGGACCGCTGATCATGTACTCAACGAGTTCGCCGAAGAAAGGGCGTTCGCGATGGACGGCATAAAAGTGCTCTGCCGCCGCGCGTTCCAACCGTGCCCATTTCATCCCGAGAATGGTAAAACCTTCCTGCTCAATTTGAGTCAGAATGTCGCCGACGTGTTTGTTCTCAACACCGTCGGGCTTGATGATGCAAAGTGTACGTTCCACCGTAGGATCCTCTCTCTGCCGTATTGTAGCGGTTCGTTCAGGCTCGCAAGATAAGAAAACAGGGAATCACCCTCCAGTGCGGCAGAGAGATTCCCCGGTCGTATGTCAACAGGTTGCAGCAAAGGCTAAAGCGTGTATCCGCAGCTACTTCAGCGCCTCTCCCGCCTTCATTACCGTGGCTCGCGCTCCATTCTGGATAGCGGTGCGCAGGTCGGTGGTCGCCCCGCGTGAGGCGGTCACATCGGTGCTGCGGGCGCTGCCTTTCGCGAACAGCAGATCGTCCGTGTAGCGGTGCAGCTGCCACGTTACTCGCACCTCAGTGGAACTCTCGCTCCTCAGGCTTTGAGCACGGGCACCTTTCTCGAAGAAGACGAGGGCATCCAGTCGCACGATTTTACTCTGTTCCACCATTCCTTCTTCCGCCTCTTTCTCGGTGACGAATTTTACCTTTTCCTGCCGAAGCCCACCTTCGAGGTTGTTGTGGAACATCCGTTTTACATCCCCGGCGTCCATACGGCTGTCGCCCATCGTATTCGGCGTGATCTTGCCGATCACGATATGCGTCGGCTGGTAGCCGGGCTCGGTCTTCTGCACCTTCGAACCGCCGGCACATCCCCCGATTACCAAAACGGCCGTCAGCAGAACTGCAAGCACACTCTTCGCTTTCATCACTTCCCCTCCACGTTCCACTCGTTCAACGGAAATTAGGCTCTCGTCC
>WJJA01000412.1 GCA_014729955.1 bacterium | reverse complement strand
CGCTTTAATGTCCGTCAGCGATAAAGTCAGAACGGAAGTGACAATAAGCATACTCAGAATCAGAGCACACTTGCAGGGCGACCTGCGCAGTCTTTTGTGTGGATCAGAACGCATTCGACTCAATCGGTTTTCGTTGTCTTGAACGAATCGAAATACCTGCGAAATATATTGTTTGTATCATCACCCGACAGAGTGGGCTCCGGTTCCCTCCCTGCCTGCAGGTGGATCGATTCGTGTCATTGACTCGCATTTTTCGGGTTTCCTTGCTACATTCAGCTCAACATCGAACGAGGAGGGTAGGGACCAACCATGCGTATCGGAATTACAACCGGCGGCGGTGACGCTCCGGGGTTGAATGCGGTGATCCGCGCAGCTGTGAAAACCGCCATTCGGCAGTATCACTGGCAGGTGCTGGGCATTGAACAGGGGTTCCTTGGACTGATTGACACCAGCCATGTGCGTGAATTGACCGAATCGTCGGTGCGCGGCATCTTGCCACGGGGCGGTACTATCCTCGGTACGACCAATCGCGGCAATCCCTTTGAATACCAGTACAAAGAGATGGATGGCTCAACCAAAGTCGTCGATTTGTCCGACAAGTGCATGGACAATTTCGAAACCCTTGGTCTGAACGCGCTGATCTGCATCGGCGGCGATGGTACCATGGCGATTGCCCAGAAGTTCTATGAAAAAGGGATGCCCGTGGTCGGCGTTCCAAAGACCATTGACAACGATCTGGCCGCTACAGATGTCACCTTCGGGTTCCGAACCGCAGTCTCCATCGCAATGGAAGCGCTGGACCGTTTGCACACCACAGCGGAATCGCACAACCGTACGATGGTGCTGGAAGTGATGGGGCGTGACGCCGGTTGGATCGCCCTGGATGCGGGTATCGCCGGAGGCGCCGATCTCATCCTGATGCCGGAAATCCCCTATGACGTCGAAGGCGCATTGAAGCATATCAAACGTCGTTACGCTCGCGGCAGCAAGTTCTCCATCGCCGTTGTCGCCGAACAGGCCGAGCCGGAGAACCAGGAAGAGCACGGTTTCGAACTCAGACGTAAAAGCGATACCTGCGGCTCCTGGTTTGCGAACAAAGTGGAAGACGAACTGGGGTTTGAAACCCGGAACATCGTTCTGGGTCACATCCAGCGTGGAGGCAGCCCGGTCAGTTTCGACCGTGTGCTCGGAAGCCGATTCGGAGTCTATGCCGCACACATGGTCGCACAGCAGAAATTCGGACGGATGGCTATTCTGCAGGGACGCAACCTCAACGATGTCTCGCTATCTGAAACAGCAGGCAAGCAGAAGCTGGTCGATCCGGAAGCGGAATTGATCAAGACCGCCGAGTCGCTGGGAATCTTCTGCGGGCGTCCGCTGCAATACTCCTAGACTACGTGCTCCTCTCGCGGGAGCCGTTGGATTTGCCGATGCAACTGTTTGCGGCTACTTTTCTACCCCGGTCTTCGACCGGGGTGCTTTTGTTGATCCAGCATCGGTATCCACCGGATCCAAACAAACGAAGGTGCATCCTCATGAACCGCCCTGTGATCCCTGACCACATCCAGGCTCTGAAACCGTATGTCGCCGGCCGTTCCATCGAAGAGATCCGTGAGACGCTCGGACTGGAACGTATTATCAAGCTTGCAAGCAACGAGAATCCCCTGGGTGCCTCCCCCAAAGCTGTTGAAGCCGTCCGTGCAGCCGCCTCTTCGGTCAATGTCTATCCACGGGCCGGCTTGCGATTGCGTGAGAAACTGGCACAACGCCTGGATGTTACTCCAGCCAATGTCGCAGTCGCGTCCGGCAGTGAGGGAGTCATGCTGCATGCGATGCGCGGCTACCTGCAGCCGGGCGATGAGGTTGTCACGGCTGAAGGTACCTTCATCGGGTTTTATGTCATTGCACATGCCATGAAGCTGGACCTGAAAACCGTCCCGCTCAGCAACTATACCTATGACCTCGAAGCGATTCTTGCCGCAGTGACCGACCGGACCCGTCTAATCTACCTGGCCAACCCGAACAATCCGACCGGCACCGCCTACACCTCGGATGAATGGGACGCGTTTCTGAAGAAGCTCCCGGAAAACATCCTCGTAATCTGCGATGAAGCCTACTTTGAATATGCGAGTGACTGGAAGGCCTATCCCAACAGCCTGGACTGGCGACATGACCAGGTGTTGACCTTGCGCACGTTCAGCAAGGCATACGGACTCGCCGGGGCACGTATCGGCTACGGGCTCGCACATGACGAGATTATCGGCACCATTTTGAAGGTAAAACTGCCGTTCGAGCCGACCGCGCTTGCGGAAGCTGCAGGACTGGGGGCGCTCAATGACAAGGACTTCCTCGAACGTACCTTGGAAACCAATCGGTACGGCATGAGACGGCTCACCCAGATGCTGGATCGGCACGGGGTACAATACCCCCGTAGCGTGGCAAACTTCCTGCTGATCCCTCGTGAAACACCCGAGCATGCACAGGCGATGTCAGACAAGCTCCTGGAAGCAGGAATTATCGCGAGGCCGATGGTGCCTTTCCGGCTCCCCCATTGCGTACGCGTTACGATAGGTTCCGACAGCGAAATGGACATCCTGCTGGATTCGATGCCGGCGGCCCTTTCCGTTTGATCGGAGCCGCTTTTCAAGTTGACGCACCATGTGCCATTCTGCCGTGATTTGCCTGCCGCAGGCAAGTGCAACCGGACGGATGATTTCCCTGGAATCATCTGCGACGAGATCAACAACACAATTCTTGAAGCAGCAAACGCCCGGACCAATGACCGGGCGTTTGCAGTCTATCGTGAAAATGGATTTTAGAACAAGCCAAACTCAAAGCCCGCCTGCAACACCATGAAGTTCTGCGGAGTGGCTTCGGCGGCATCGGAGAAGATGTAGTACTTGCCCTGCACCTTGAAGGCCAGGGGGAATGCCGGCGGTTTGATCCTGGCGCCCAGCAGCACATGAAAGCCGAACCGGAAATCTGTGTCGTCCACCAGATCGGTGACATCACCCGTAAGTGCTTCGGTTGACGTATCATAGTTGTCTGTCGCCAGTTCGCCGGAAAGTACCGGTCCGAACATCTGTGCGCTGGGACCCGCACCAATATAGCCCTTGACCACCGGCGTGATCGGCGGAAATGCCAGGAAGGGTACGTTGAAGATCGCTGACACATCCGCACCCGCCCGCAGGTAGGGCAGATTATCGCTCTTCAAATCATCGATTTCCTGGTCTGCCGGATGCAACTCACCGGTGTAATTTGCGAACGCCGCCTCAAGGCTGATCTGCAAATTCACCATCGGAATCATGT
>WJJA01000411.1 GCA_014729955.1 bacterium | reverse complement strand
ACTCTGTCCGATGTCGCACAACGTCTGATTGACGTAACGGCGGACGAACGGCACAGCCTGACGGACGTAGTAAAAGTCGTGCAAACAGACGCTTCATTGACTGCTCATGTGCTGCGCATTGCGAACTCCGCTGCGTTCGCGAGGCGTCAGGAGATCAATTCACTCGACCAGGCGGTGATGCGCCTGGGCGAACGTCTGGTGATGGGCATCGCGGTCGGAGCCTGCAGTGCGCAGCTGTACGATGCCTCGCTCGCCGGGTATGAAGCGGGGTCCGGAGCATTGTGGGACCATTCCCTGCGTTGCGCGATCAGCGCACGCGAGGTGTCAAAATACGCGAACGAAAAGATCTCATCCGATCTCGCCTTTACTGCAGGCCTGATGATCGACATCGGCAAGGGGGTGATCTCAGAGTTCCTGCGCGGACGAACCAAGAAAATGACGAAATTGTACGACGAAGGTGTTGTGGATACGTATCTTGAAGCAGAGCGTAAGATCATCGACACAGACCATGTGGAAGTCGGGGCGGAAGTTGCCCGCCAGTGGAAGCTACCCGACCGCCTGGCATCGGCGATCGAGTTCCACCACCATCCGGACCGCGCACCCGAAGAGCATCGAACCCTGACCTTTGCCGTGCACCTGGGTGATTGGATCGCGAGCATGTCCGGGGGCGCCGGCATCGGTTCCGATTCGCTGTCCTACGAGCTCAATGATGCCTATCACGAGTACTACACACTGACAACACAGGATTTCGACATGATCATCCTGAATGTGCAGGAGGAGTTTCAGCAGGTAAAAGACCAGGTAATGGCGCGAGACTTGAGGTAACCATGGCCTTTACGATCTTGTTGGCGGATGATTCCGCCATGGCGAGGATGTTCATTAAGCGCTGCTTTGAGATCGCCGGCGCCTGGGATGCCGAATTTCTCGAAGCGAAAGACGGTGAAGAGGCCCTGGAGCTGACCGGTACCCATGAGGTGGATCTTGTTGTTACCGATTTGAACATGCCGGTCATGGACGGCACGGCGTACGTGAAAACCATCCACGAAAATCCCGATATCTACCAGGGCCCGATTGTGGTCATCACCAGCCTGCAGAACGAAGCGAAACAAGCCGAACTGCTCAACTACGGCGTTCACACCGTGATGTCCAAACCGATCAGCCCGGCGTCAATCTCGGAGCTGTTGGAAACGATACCCGGATGGCAACCCCCGGACGACGAGGAGTCGGATCTGCTATGACCAAACCGACGGACGGCCTGGAGCGGGCGCTGCTGGCGTCCTTGAATGTTACCCTGGAAAACATGGCCTTTGAACAGGCCTTTCTCCGGCAGGGCGACGACTTCGACATCGCACCGGACAGCACCTGGTTATGGGCCCGGCTCAACATTCTCAATCCCGTCACGGGCAAGATGTTCATTCGGGTGGAACGAGCCTGTGCCGAACAGCTCACCGAGAATATTCTCGGGCCCGACCCCGAGGAGAACGGCGAAGCGATCAGCGACCCGATGCTGTTCGACGCCATGGCCGAGCTGATCAACACCGTGGCGGGCCGGTTCCTGCAGAAACTGGTCGCCGACGGCAAGGATTTCGGCATCGGACTGCCCGACACAGGGATCGGGTCCTGCTGCGATGAAAAGACGGATGAGGTCACACGAGTGGCCTTCGAGATAGCCGGACAGCACCATTTAATCATCGGAGTCCAGGGGAACGATCTGATTGCCCTGGCGATGAATCGAGGATAAGGTACGGAGATTACGCTTTATGCGAATTCTCGTGGTTGACGATTCGATTACCATGCGTCGCATCATTGTGAACAACCTCAAGTCGGCCGGTTTCACTGATGTCGTTCAGGCAGCAAACGGCGTCGAAGCGCTGAGTCAGATGAATGGTGTGGAACTGGTATTGACGGACTGGAACATGCCCGTGATGGACGGTTTGACGCTGGTCAAGGAGATCCGCGCCAGCGCCGCGTTCGGGAACGTGCCCATTGTAATGATCACCACAGAAGGGGCTCGAGAAGAGGTTCTCGAAGCCCTACGCAGCGGTGTGAACGACTATATTGTCAAGCCGTTCCCCAAGCAGGTGCTGATCGAAAAAGTTCAGTCCATGTCCAGGGGTTAGCCGACGACTGAGGAGATGCATCGATGGATGTCAAGTACATCAACCCCTTCATCCAGTCCTTGATGAACACGGTTGAGATGATGCTCGGGGTCACCCCGGCCATGCAGGCGCCTTACGTCAAGGAAGACAAGGTCACACAGGGGGATATCACCGGTATCATCGGGTTTGCGGAACGGAATATCACCGGATCGGTGGCGCTTAGCTTCCCTTCCGTGACAGCGCTGAATGTCTACGAAATGATGACCGGTGAAGCGGTGACTGAGATTAACCGGGACGTGCAGGACTCGATCGGAGAACTCGCCAACATCGTCGCCGGCGGCGCAAAAACCGAACTCGCCAAGATGGGGCTATCGTTCCATATTTCCATTCCGAGTGTTATTGTCGGTAAAAACCATGCGATCACGCACAAGGT
>WJJA01000410.1 GCA_014729955.1 bacterium | reverse complement strand
CGTCTGGAAAGCATGGTATCCCCCATCGTTTAGGGATGATGAAGACTCGGCGGAAGAGAGCGCTCCCCCCTATCCTGTAAACCGAATCAGAGTTATTTAAGCAGGGTAATGCGTTTCGTCGCCAGCAGTTGGTCCTGGCAACTCAGCGAAAGGAAGTACACACCGGACACCATTTCCGGTGCAGGGCTATAGGAGAGCGAATGGCTGCCCGGCGGGAAAAACTGTTTCCACTGCCGGGTGGTCTGCCCCAGGCTGTTGACAATCCTGAAGGAATACGACGCGGGTCGTTCGATCTGCACATCCGCATGAAGCTTGCTGTTGAACGGCGTCGGATAAACCCGCAGGATCTCCGAACGGCGGGGTTGTGCGGAAGGAGTGTTCTGAACCGGGGACGGGTCGCGACCGGCGACGGTGCCATCCTGGCGGACCTTGTAAAACCACAGCTGATGCTGCCTTCCCTGGAACACACTTACCACCGCGGAATGGTCCTCTTCGACAGGAACAACCATCATGTGACTATGCGAAGGACTGAGCTGAGGATTGTAGCGCAGGTTTATATGGGGATCGGATCCCCATATGACATCGCCCGTGCAGTCGACGCGAAGAACCCGAATCCCCTCCATATCTTCCAGGTTATTCCACAGACGGTAGAAGCAGAAGAACCCTCCGAACCCATCGGAACAGATGCCATCCGGAATGCCGTCCCAATACCCACTGGAATCGGTGTCCAGGATGGTCTCGTAAGTTTCCAGGGCGGGTGTACCGTCCGGGAGGATCTGGACGAGGTCTGCGGAACGGCGTCCCCGACCCACCGCTTGTACAATACCGCCCCCCTGTCGCGGCTTGATCTCACTGGGAAGGGTCGCATGATTGATATCTGTGATGGAAATGCCCGATTCCGACCAGGGAAGTGAACCATCCGATGCGATTCTTTGATATTCTACTTGGGAAGTACCACCTGGGAAACTGACGTAGCACCCACCTTCACCATCCGGGATGGTGGAGGTGCCATGGAAGAAATCGGGACCTGCAAAATGACAAGTGGCATGTTCATTGAAAAGAAAGGTACCTTCTGGGTCAATATGGTTATATATAGTGGGACCACCCGCAAATTCACTGTGAATCACCCAGACCCCTCCTTCTTCATCCGGGCACAATTCTATCTGTTCGTCGGAACGAGGCAATTCACGTACAGGCAGAGGATCCTCGTACTTGTAGCTGCCGTCGGCATTCATTCCACTGACGGCAATGATCTCGTCTTCATTGCCCCAGAAATCGTCGTAATAGGCAAGCCAGAATCCGCCGGCCCCATCGCTGCAGATCGGCATCTTGAACAGTGTGGTTCGTCCCTGCGTTTCGTGCGATTCGCTCAGGAGGACGCCTGTGGAATCGAATACCATGCTGCCGTCCAGCTGATATCGCTGCGCATAGATGGTCCACTCCCATTCCGGTACCTGGTCATTGTCCAGGTAGGCAACCCAGGCGTCCCCCTCCTCGGTGATCTGCAGGGCGACGAAGTAATTCATGTTGCCGTCGCCGATCTCGATCCCGGGCATGGCATCAAAAACAGGGTACCCGTCGCTGTCAATACGTTGGATGTAAGTGTGCACATCGCCAATGGTTTCGAAGGCGACCCAGATTCCGCCTTGACCATCCGGTTGGATATCGTAGTATCCAATACCTGTAGCCAGATGGTAGCCACCACTCTCTTCGGACCACTGGGCGAGCAAATGGGAGGGTGAAAACAAGCAGATGGATAATGCCAAAAATCCGAAACAAGTGAGCCGTGCAAGCACTTTTCCCCCTCGGAATCAATTGTTACTGTTAAATTGGTCTATAGAAATGTCCGTGTCAAGCTATTAGGAGTGACTAACAGGTTTTTCTCGCAGTTCGCTTTCGATGCATCGAAGTGATCCATTCTTTCAAGCAGAGCCAGTATCAGGTCCTGCTCAATGTCCTCTACATCATCTCTTGTGTAGCCGGCCGTACCGATCAGCGTCACGGCCCTGTACTTGATCACTTCCACGGCATACTCGTCGATGCCGTCATACCGGTTGTTCGAACCCATCTTCGATCTCCTCGGATGGAGGAGGCCGGGCGGGTGTCGCTCAAACCGGCACAACAAAAACGGAGGTGCCGTGAGTACGCCTGTCTGGCGACACCCACAACGACCTCCGTTGTTCGGTCAGTACGTTGTCTGGTGAAGGGTTACTACTACACTCGGTATTGCTGTTTTTCTCAGGGCTCGCGTCAAAGAATCAGCATGGCTCACATTACGGATAAGAAGACACCACATCTTCCCTATCCGCTTGGAGGAGCCATGCTTACCTCAACTTGGTCATTTTCTCGGCTATTGTCAAGCTTTCGACCTGCGTTTCGTGGTTCCGTGTTCGACAGCTTTTTTGTCCTCGCAATCGGCGCCGTTGTGAACCGTGGCCGTCAGACCGTTTGCGGCGCGCTTCGAAGTTATCCGTTTCGGGTATCCAAAAGCTGGTCGGCCTTCCATCATTTTTTGTCGCACACACAATGGCGACCCCTGCAGTTATCCAGGATCCTTGCGACACTTCTGCTGGACGCAATGCCTGCGTGTCAGCCTGTCACTCTCATTGTGGACGACACCCTGATCCGACGTTGGGGTTCGAACGTCTTCCGGATCTCCAAACATCGTGATCCGATCCGTTCCGGGAAAGGACAAAGCACTGTCTTCGCGTTGGGCCATGCGTGGCTGGTGGTCGCCGTCTCCTTTCAGACCCGCTTGCGGAAACGGACCTGGGCGTTGCCCGTGTTCATCTTTCCCGAGATCCCCAAACGGATCGTTGAGCAGGAATATGAAAAGACCGGGAAACGGCAGGGACAATACCGTTCGCCCACCCGTTTGGTCATTCTCGCGCTACGCCTGTTGCGACGATGGTTCCCCCAGAGAGATTTTATCGTGCTTGCCGACGGCACATTGAACACCCACGAACTGCACCGGTTTGTCGCCAACGATCCGCACCTCGATGTCATCGGCCACTTCCGCAAGGATGCCCTGTTGCATGAGGCGGCACCGCCGCGTACACCCGGGCAACGCGGACGCCCCCGGAAAATCGGGCAACGTCTGCCCGCCCCCGGACAAGCGGCGGCCATGGAAACAGCCGACTGGCAATCCGACACCTGCAACTGGTACGGGCAACAGACCAAGGATTTGCGGCTGCTGTCCGGCGAAGCCTGCTGGTACCGGCCACGGGAGACACCGGTGCGCGTCCGATGGGTGGTGGTCCGGGACCCCGAGGGGAAAAACAAAGACATTGCCATCGCCACATCGTGCGTGACCCTGACGCCTCCGATGATCGTCAATGCCTACATCAATCGATGGGCCATCGAAACCACCTTCGAAGAATCACGAAGGCATCTGAGGATAGAAACCACCGAAAACTGGACGCAAAAATCGATTCAAAGAACCACGCCACTCCTGTTCGGACTCTTCAGCCTGATTGTCCTCTGGTTCAGTGAACAGCACAAGCAAACCACGCTGTTCCAACAGAAATGGTACGTGAAAGAAGACGCCAGTTTCTCAGACGCGCTGTTCCTGCTCAGAACCGAAATCTTTATGAACGCCATTTTTCCCGAAAGCAAGGCGCCAAAACGATTCTTGAAAAAGAACCAGGAGGTGCTGAAACTCATTATCTCCAAGGCAGCATGAAGACCAAGAATCAACAAAACCGAGTCCTATAAAACCGACTCTAAAATTTATAATCTATTGTATAATATAACAATAGAATCGAGTTATTTTGAATATCAAATAAGTCAAAATTGCTGCTTTTTACTATCCTTCCCACTTACCTCACCTGGATTATCTCACCCCACTTCACCCGTGTTTTATCGCATTTTTTGAGTGTATACCCGATCCTTCAACAGATAGTATTTATTTTACTTAGGGATATCCTCCTTGTTTTTCACTACGTCAGGTGGTTCCAGCGAAATTAGCCAGTCGGTCAAATCAGCTGACTCGTGAGCGCCATTCTGACTCAAGCTAAACAACAGATCTTCCTGGCGCGGTTGACCAAATACCATCCGGTAAAGTGCTAAACCTGTTTTCAAACGTTTGAGCTTACTTACCTCTTTGCTGTAAAGGAGAAGAGGGATGCGACGTTCGACCCGAGCCTCACCCTCTTCGAATATCCAATACGGGATAAGATCAGAATCCGTATCGGATCTTTCTTTGACCGCGATTTGGAAAAGGGTCTGCCATGGGTCACCACTCACATGCACCTCTGCTAACGTAGGCAGACCATATTTAGCAGCAACGTTTTTTCTGACGGCGTGCCCCTTGAAACGATGGACCCGACCTTCGCGCTGCTCTAAGTCAATTGGATTCGATGGGAGGTTCCAATGCACCACCGCATGGCACCAGGTGTGAAAATCCAATCCTTCTTGACCTATTGACGTCGATGCTAAAACGAAGGGACGAAAGGGGGAATTGAAAGCATCTCGCACCAGTCCAGCCCGTTTCACCTCACCTTTATCATCTGTAAAATCACCGAAGCGGAGCGCGAAACGACAGCGGGTGTTGAACGCCTCGATCTCAAATCCACCGTTTAAGGGTTGTATATCGTCGATTCGGATTTGGGCGGTCCTCAGTGATAATACTGACTGGATTCGCTCTGCGATCTTTGCCACTTGAATTTCTTGATCATGATCCTGCAGGCCCAACGACTCTCTGAGGACATGTACGTACTCATCGAGGAGTGCTTGGAGATTGCCGTCGACTCCGTACTGAAGTGTTAATCGCCAGTAGCTATCTTCACCAGAACCTCTTAATAGAGCAATCGTCTCTGGCAGGTTAAAGAGGGTTCTTAGACCAGATGCGATCCTTGCTGCGGCTGAGAGCAGGATTGGATCGGATGTATCGAGTTCAGTTCCTATTCGACGAAGTGCACGCAGGGCACATACACCAGGTCCTGCCAAAGCAAGATCGCATAACACATCGACAAGATCATCAGGCTGCGGACCAAGAGCAATATTGCCCGTTGCCATGCGAATTAACATGTCTAAGTGATCTTTGAAACGGGTCCCCGGATCGCGGTCAGGTGTAGCGACCATCCATCCCGAATCACTTCTACACCAATCTAACAAACCATTACGGGAATCGAGTAGAATTGGCGCAGCCCAATACCATCGCTCATCGACACGTGTTCCTTCGCCTGGAGTAGGCAAGGTCTCAATTAAGTTTCGGCAAATAGCCTTGACCTCTTCTCGCATTTGTTGCGGGTGTAATGGCCCGCATTTACAACCCAGCGATATTTTAAGAGGGTCAATCTTGGTGGCAAGCGTAGGTGAAGGCAGCAACCAGGCAATGACAGGCATACCAGTAAGACGTGTCTCGTTTGAGGTGGCGGAGAACTTCAGCAAAGGTTTGATCCTGTCATATAGTTCGCTGTGTTTAACTGATGTAGCGGCAAGCATTTTCCGCTCAGCTTCGTGAGAGCATATAGATGCAATTGCATCCGGAACAGCGCTCCAAGCGGAAAACACAAGTGCTTTTGTCAAGTTCCTTTTGTTCTCGTATGCACCACCAGGTTTGTAATACGGCATCGAAGGTGGCATCCACAAGAGCTGCCACATGCCCTTGTCTATGGTGTCTTCAAATAGCACGCGCATTCTTGGATTGGCAGGATCGATGGACTGATAAACTTCCCATTTTTCCTTAGTCAACATATGACCTTTTGCAGAACCCAAGGCCTTTCGGAGCGAGTCTGATGGGACACTCAATTGTGTATCCAGCTTGCGCCTAAATTCATAGTATTTGAGGAAGTTGATTAGATATGGTGCAGATTTCCAGTATTCGAGTTGCTCGCCAGCCTTTACGCAGTTTGCTACTGCGTCAACCTTCGCGGCGTGCTGAAGGTCTGCGGGTGTCAGAAGAGCCGCCCGCTCTATCTCAGTTAACATCGAGTTATGATCACGAGTTGTCGCGATCCGTTCTGTTCTGCACATCACTTTCAAAAGAGTCTTTTCCAGCTCAGCTTTTTTGCGCG
>WJJA01000409.1 GCA_014729955.1 bacterium | reverse complement strand
GTCCTACACCGCCGATCAGTTTGCGGAATTCGGCGGCGGGCTCGTGAACATGAATACCTGGGAAATGGCGGGCGGACGTGAGCTGAAAGTCAGCGCAGGCGCTTCCTGGGACAGCGAAACCACCGGCAAAAGGTTTTTAACCTACAACGGCGGCGGCCTCGACTGGCTCGGTATTGAGGACGGCACACGTGCCCTGCCGGATGCAATCGAGAACTCGCGCGACCTGATCCGTGTCGGATACAGCCAGTACAACCCGGACGGGTATACTCGCGAGGAGATTTCGGATTTCGGGCAAATGTTCTCGAACACCTGGGAGCCGGGTGAAGTCAATGCGCTGCCGAACCGAAACTTCAGTTTATCCCTGGGCGATAAAACCGCCTGGTTCGGTCGCAAACTGGACTATGTCTTCGGCGGATCCTACCGCTACGGCAGCGAATTCATCCAGATGGAACGCAATGTGTTCCGCGGCGGGGTCGGCGGCGAAGTGGCACCGCAGCACGAGTACGACATCGATTCCTACAAGCGCACCATGGCCCTGGGAGGCTTCGCGAGCTTCCGGTACCAGATCCATCCGCTGCACCGTATCGGGATCAACACCCTTTACAACCACGATACGTCGGATGAGACACGCTACTACTATGGTTGGAACGACGACCGCGGTAAATGGGTGCAGGACTACCGTCTCAGGTTCGTATCGCAGAAGACCTGGACCACGCAGCTTTCCGGTAACCATGCCTTACCGTCTCTTCTGAATTCAACACTGGAATGGCATTCCACCTACTCGCGCGGTACTCGTGACGAACCGGATACACGTGAGTATCAGTTCGAGGTGGACGGCAGACGCGACAGCGGACCGGATCCGGACAACGATTTTGTCCTGGCGGATGAAACGCAGAGCGGCTCGCGAATCTTTAACGATCTGATCGACCACACCATCAGCGCGGGCATCGACTGGAGCATCCCGGTTATCGAGGAAGACGAGCTGGAAGGTCGTGGCCTGAAGCTGAAGTTGGGCGGTGCCTTGATCAACCGCACACGTGACGCGGAATCGCGGATGTTCCAGTATTCGCAGCAGTCCGGATTCCAACTTCTGCCCAGCGAACTCAAGGGTGCAGATCCTGAAAAGCTATTCCATCCGGACAGCCTGGCCGACACGGATTACATGCTGATTTATGAAGCGACTCGTCCCACCGACAACTATGACGCTTCGCTGGAAGTATATGCAGGCTACCTGATGTTTGACGGCAGGCTCACATCCCGCTTCCGCTACAGTATCGGTGCGCGGGTTGAGAACGCGTACCAGAGGACCACGTCTTTCGAACTTTTCCCGGCGGACCCGGACAATCCTGCCGAGGTAGAGGGTTCGTTCGACAATACAGACTTTACTCCGCACTTGACGATGATTTACCAGCTGCGGCAGCAGGGGCAGTTGAGGTTTTCCGCGAGCCGGACCGTGAACCGGCCGGATTTCCGTGAAATGTCCGAGTTTGAGTTTACCAACCTGATCGGCGGGCATGCGGAAATCGGAAATCCGAATTTGGAGCGCGCCCTGATCACCCATTACGACTTGAGGTATGAACAGGCGTACGGCATCGGTAACATCCTGTCGTTCAGCACGTTCTACAAGTCATTCGAAAAGCCGATCGAGGTGGTCATCGAGCCGACCGCGCAAAACCGTATTACGTATGACAATGCGGAAGGTGCGGACAACTACGGTTTCGAGATTGAATGGCGCCAGAACCTGGGCGACCTGGCGTTCCTGTGGCGCGGGTTCCGTTTGTTCAACCCCTTCGCCATCTCGACCAACTATTCCTATCTGTGGTCTGAGGTACGTCTGGGTGAAGAGGCGAAAGGAATTCAAACTTCGTCAGAACGACCGCTTCAGGGCCAGTCGCCGTACCTGTTCAACTTCAACCTGAACTACCGAAATGACCGTCTTGGCACCATCGCCGACCTCTACCTCCATGTGTTCGGTGAGCGAATCGCCGAGGTGGGCGCCAAGCCGCTACCTGATATCTACGAACAGCCGCATCCTGAGCTGGACTTTTCGTTGAAACAGCCGTTCGGTCAGCACTGGAGTCTGAAGCTGGGTGTTGGAAACATTTTGAATCCGAATATCGAGTTTACCCAGGGCGGTCATGAAACAAAGATCTACCAGAAGGGTCGCTCGTATTCGATCGGTCTAAGTTGGACCAACTAAAAGACTTGAAAGAAAACCAGACATACACACAAACGATTCGTTTCATTCAAACGTGGAGCTCGACGCCGGTTGAAGCCGGGGCATCCCGCAAGCGGGAGGTGAAGATCGGCGAAGAGCGAAACAAATTCCTACGATTAGGGAGGAAAGATGTTGCGTAAGTGGCCCATTCTTCTCGTTCTGATGGCAGGCTTGATCGTTTTCGGCGTTGCCTGCTCGGATGATGATGATGACAGCGATCCGGAGCAGCTGAGCGCTCCGACCGTGGCAGTGGATTATGATGAAGCAACCGAGACGGTGACCTGGAGCTGGAACAACATCGCGAATGCGGAAAACTACCGTTTGCAGGTTGCAGCAGCGAATGATTTTGCGTCCCCGATGGTCGACATGGTTGTGGAAGGCACCGAGTACATGTGGGACGTTGCCGAAGTTGCCACCGGTACCTACTATGCCCGTACCCTGGCGCAGGCCAACAGCGCTGACTACCTGGACAGCGACTGGTCCGCCGCGGCGGAGTGGAACCGTGACACCAAGCCGGTTGTGACCATCACCGGTACGATCACGGAAGACATGACCCTGACCAGCGACAAGGACTATCTCCTCAGCGGTGGTGTCTTTGTCGGTCTGGAAGATCCCGCGGATCCCAACAACAAGGTGACCCTGACGATTGAAGCCGGCACCGAGATCATCGGTCAGTCCGGCACGGATGCGATGCTTGTGGTCGCCCGCGGCGGCAAGATCATGGCGGAAGGTACTGCCGATGCGCCGATCGTCTTCACCTCCGACCAGCCCGAAGGCGAACGAGCTCCGGAAGACTGGGGCGGCGTGATCATCAACGGTTTCGCAAGCCTGAACACGGGTGACACCGCAGAAGGCGAAGGCGGCACCGGTACCTATGGAGGCACCAACGACAGCGACGGTAGCGGCACCATGCGCTATTGCCGTATCGAGTTCGCCGGCCGTGAAATCTCCCCGGACAACGAGCTGAACGGTCTCGCCCTGCAAGGCGTCGGTAGCGGTACCACCCTTGAGTACATCCAGGTGCACCGTAACAAGGACGACGGCGTCGAGTTCTTCGGCGGCACCGCCCGCGCGAAGTACATGCTCGTGACAGGCGCCGGTGATGACCAGTTTGACTGGACGGACGGCTGGCGCGGCAAGGGCCAGTTCTGGGTTGCACAGCAGAACATGCTGGACGGCGACCAGGGCTTCGAAGCTGACAACAACGGTGAAGACAACGACGCACTGCCGCGTTCGTTCCCGACCATCATGAACTTCACCCTGATCGGTGCGATGAACAACACCAACGACGAATCCGACATCGGCATGCTGCTGCGTGAAGGTACCTCTGCGAACATCCACAACGGTATCGTGATGAACTTCGGTGACGCCGGTATCGACATCGACCAGGAAGCCACCTTCGTGAACGCGTGGAGCGGCGGCGCCTTCAACGGCAACCTTGTCGTTACCAAGACCATCTTCGTGGACAACAACGAAGTGTACGCGACCGATGACACGGGCATGCCCTTCACCGAGCAGGAATTCATCGAGAATCCCGACTTCGGTAACTGGTTCCTGGCCGCCGGCGCGGGCGTTGTTCAGAATCCGTACGATGTGGACGCCCCGGACTTCCGTTCCGCAGGCGCGGCCGCAAACAACGACGGTGACGATCCGCCGATCCCGTGGTTCGACGATGTGGACTTCATCGGTGCGGTGGACCCGGCAAACGACTGGACCGCCGGCTGGACCATCGCCGGTAGCGACTAAGTTTATATAGTTGCCCCTACAGAGTCGGAAGGTTTGCCCCAACCTTTCGGTTCTACCTCCCCCAAGTGCCGTCGGCTCCTGCCCGGAGCTGCGGCACCTTTTTTTGTCCATTTCTGAACCTGTTACACATGGCTTGAAGGATGGCCTTCGTCGGGTTACCCCGCATATTTCACGAGTTCAAACTGTGTCAGATGTGAGACGCGAAGGATGAAGCTGTATTACAATACCGCGAATCCTTCGGAACAAAGCAGATGACACAGTTGGGACCGCCCAGAGGGGGGAATGAAAAAATGAGTATGGCCTGGACACAATCTGTGCCGGAGAAAAACTGCATGTCGAGATATTATCTTATTGTTAATATAGTTTTTAGAAAAGAGTGTTCTCTCCATTCATGAAATATTCGGGCTAGATCCAGTTGACTCGTTCAACCGGAGTGGTTGCAGCACGAGTGGACCGGTTCACCGACAAAGACCGGTCAATCCCGATGTGTCTCTTCGTGTGATCATCCCGCCTCGAGGTTGGTTCTCTCCTCGAGACTCTGCCCCTATACTGAGCATACAGGCTGAACCTGTAATTCGATCCGAAAGGAGGACAATACCATGGCGATTGTAGCTGTCAGTATCGCCCCCAATGGTGTGAACGATACATCCTTGAGTAAATATGTCGCGAAAGCGCTGGAAGTGATCAAACGAGAAGAGCGTGTCAGGTATCGTTTGGACCCGATGTTTACCACCCTCGAAGGGGATTTGAACGTCATTCTCCCGCTGGTGGGGCGCATGCATGAGGCGCTGGCCGACATGGGCGCGCCGCGCATTTCAACCGTGGTCAAGATCGACGATCGTCGCGACAAAGATGTGCACATGAACGACAAGGTCGAATCCGTTGAGCAGAAGCTGGGAAAACGCGACTGAACAGCAGGCAGACCCGTTTCCTGTGTCTTACCCGAATCCGTCAGATCTGCATACCTTTCTGTTCCATCAGATCCTCAGATCTGACGGGTTCGGCCGCCGGCAATGATGTAGCAAGGCGCTTCAAGGTGTTGGATCATGCTACTCAGCATATGACACCGGTGGACACCCCTTCCCATCCGCATATCCGGGTTAAAAATCCCCTGGACCCTGTGTCGTCACAGGCGTGTCGCTTCCGCAAGGTTAGGACACCCAAACATTCGGCACAATGATTGCAATTGTCCCTCGAGGAAGCGAAACCCGCCGATGCAGTGAAGCCGCCCCGGGCTTTTTGGATGTTTCACAGACAACTGGGATCGTTCAAGTGGAAAAAGCCGCTGCAGGCTGAATGCTGCATTACGACCGATTGAGCAAGGAGTGAGATTGTATGCGACGTTTGCCCCTGATTTGGACCATTCTGTTCTTGACCGGCTTTCTTACGTTTCCCGCCGATGCAGAGATGCACAACGTTCCAGACGACTTCGACATGATACAGGACGCTGTCGAGGCTGCGGTACCGGGCGATACCATTCTTGTTGCCGAAGGCAGCTATGCGGAAAACGTCAACTATCGCGGCAAGGATCTGGTGATCGGCAGTGAGTTTCTCCTGGACGGGGACTTTCAGCACGTTCTGAACACGATCATCGACGGGTCCGAACCCGCGCATCCCGATACGGGATCCTGTGTGTTGATGATATCCGGTGAAACCCGTGCGGCGGAACTGGTCGGATTCACACTCACGGGCGGGGACGGCACACCGGTGCTGGATTCCATCACAAACAGTCGCTGGACGGAAGGCGGCGGGGTGCACATGAATGAGTCATCCCCCACTGTGCGCCACAACCTGATCATCGGGAATACCGTCACTGTGGCGAAAGCAGGGACAGGCAATGCGGGCGGTGGCGGGTTGCGTACCGGGTACGGTGCCCCCCTGGTGACCCACAATATCATCATGGACAACACCGGCAATTACGGCGGCGCGGTGGTCGTGAATGAGTCGGACGCCGAATTCTACAACAACATTGTGATCGGAAATGAAGTACGGAATGCCCTCGGCGGAGGCACGTTCTGGGTCTGGGGTCCCGGCACCGCTTCCGTCTACCATAACAACACCGTTGCCGGAAACACATCCACCTCGTTGAACACTGCCGGTATGTACAACTGGGGTACCGAGGTCGAGATCGTCAATTGCATCTTCTGGGGCAACGATAACCAGGATCTGCGCGGCACTCAAAATCCCGAGTACGATGTATCTTACAGCGTAATCGAAGGCGGCTATGAGAATGGTGAGAGTATTCTTGATCTCCATCCTGGATTCGCGGAAGCGGGATTGCTGCTTGCTCCCGATTCGCCTCTTGTAGATGCGGGAGACCCATCGGTTGAGTTCAACGATCCGGAGGACCCGGAAGAGGCCGGACAGGCCCTGGCCCCGGCGCTGGGGACAATCACCGCGGATATCGGCGCGTACGGGGGGCCGTACACGGAACCTCTGCTCCCTTTCTCGCGGGACGATTTCACCATTTCCACCGATATCGTGACCTTCAACACCACCCCGGTGGGTTTCCAGACCGCTGAGGAACTGATCGTGAGCAACGGCGGCAGCGTTCACGTCAGCATGGACAGCGCACAAATCAGCCTTGTCTCAGGGGAAGGTGTGGCACTCGTTAACGAATTGCCGCTGTCGCTTGAGGCTGTAAGCAGCGATACGCTGACTCTTACCTGGTTGCCGGAGAGCACTGAGGAGCTATTGGCCGACCTCCTGATTTACCATACTTCGGAGGGTCGAGAAAACCCGTTGATCCTTACCCTGATCGGTGATGTGGAAACCGGTGTCCATGATGAGATCGACGGCACCACCGTCCCGAAGACGTACTATCTGTCCGGAAGCTATCCCAATCCTTTCAACGCCGTAGCGACCGTTCAATTCGGCCTGCCGACAACCTCGGCCGTTACACTGCGGGTTTATAACAGTCTGGGCCGTGAAGTGGCAACGCTCCTGGATGGTACCCTCCAGGCGGGTGTTCACAAGGCGATTTTCAACGGTCGGGATCTGGCAAGCGGTGTCTATCTGGTTCGCATGCAGACTGCCGGCTTTGTGCAGGTACAGCCGATGGTTCTTACGAAATAGTGCACTGTTCGGATGGTCGCCCCGACCGAATGCGAAGCATGGTTGCTGTCCCTGCAGAAACCGAATCCGGACTGCACCTGTCGTTTTCACTGCAGGTTGCCGCTCGATACACAATCTTCATGTAAACCGGAAACCCCCCGTCCGTCGTCGGTGGAGTTGTCGCCCAAATTGCCGTGACAGGTGTTGCGTGGCGGGTTCTTCAGGAGGGAAATCATTTCGTCAGATCTTCAGATCTGACGAAATTCCTTTGTGTGCCGTTCTTGATCCATAATGAGTGTCGGGTTACACCCCGCCGGCACGTGTCGAGACCCGACACAACGCTCTCGCCCGAATATTTCATGACTGGCGAGAACATTCTTTTCTAAAGACTGCATTAACAAAAAGTTATTTTCGCGTTATACAGGTTTTCTCTGAAACAGATTGTGTCCCGGCCAAACTCATCTATTCATTCCCCCTTCGGGCGGTCCCAACTGCGTCATCTGCTTTGTTGCGAAGGATTCGCGGTATGGCATACAGCTTCATTCTTCGCGCCTCACATCTGACGCAGTTTGAACTCGTGAAATATCCGGGTTAGAGGCCGGCGTCGACGATCATCATCGTGAAAAGCGCCAGCAGGTAGAGGATGGAATAGCCGAACACGCCTCGTGCGTCTTTTGGTACACGGCTCGTCTGTGCCTGCACCACCTTGCGCATAAACAGTCCGCCGAGGGCAATCGCGCTGATGGCATAGACCAGTCCGAGGCCGCTCCACAGCAGGCCAAGGCTCACCGCGATCATCAACACGGAATATCGAATCACCTGCACCCAGGTCCGTGCATCTCCGATGATCACCGGCATCATAGGATAGCCGACGGTTTCGTAGTCCGTTCTGTGGTAGATCGCCAACGTCCAGAAGTGGGGAGGGGTCCAGAAAAAGATAATCGCGAACATCAGCCACGGCGCGACGGCAAGCGAGTTCGCGGCGGCCGCCCATGCGATGACCGGTCCCATCGCGCCGGCCGCTCCGCCGAGGACAATGTTCTGCGGGGTGCGCGGTTTCAGGTAGAGAGTGTAGAACAGGCTGTAGAAGAGAATCGTTCCGGCCGCCAGCAGCGCAGAATAGAGATTGAAAAAGAGCCAGAATCCCGCGATCGACGCCGTTCCGACCAACCCGGCGAAGGCATACGCTTCCCGGACACCGATACGCTTCATCGGCAGCGGACGGCGCCGTCGGGTGCGTGTCATGTCGGCATCCACGTCCCGCTCAAACACCTGGTTGAACGCGTTCGCCGAACCGCCCGCCATGGCGAGCAGAAGTAGCACCAGCGTGAAACGGGAAGGATCCCCGTTCAGGCTGCCTTCCACCACCAGCCCGGCCGCACCGGTCAATACGACCAGCAGCTGAATGGTCGGCTTGGTAAGTGCCAGGTAAGAGCGTAAACGTTCGGTCGGTCTCTTCATTTCTTTTCTATCAAACTCGCGCTTGGTGGATTTTGTTGTGAGGGCGGGATTCACTCGGCGTGCGGGCAGTCGATCCGCCCCCCGAATCGACTGTTTTGCCAAACCTTGCCTGAATGTTAGGCACGCTTAATTTAGGTCAGAAATGCGCTCGGTACAACAGCAGGTAAACCAGCACGCCGCTGATAGAGACAAACATCCACACCGGCCAGGTGAAGCGCATGATGAACTTGTGACGATCGAACCGCTGCCGGAAGGCAAACCATACCCCGATCAGGATGAACGGCACCATCAGCGCCGCCAGGATCACATGAGGAATCAGGATCGCAAGGTAGAGGCTGCGTGTCCAGTCCATGTAAGGGTACTGAACCGACCCGACCGAATAGTGGTAGATCAGGTAGCTCACAAGGAATACTGCCGATGTGGCCAGCGCGGCGATCATCAATCGCTTGTGCAGCTCGTAGCGCCCCTTGCGCACGGCCCTGTAGCCGAACGCCAGGAACAGCGTTGCAACCAGGTTCAGGGAAGCGTTCAGGGTCGCGTGCCAGGTCGGAATCAGGGTTGTTTCGTTCATCAGGGCGATCTCATCCAGCATCGTTGTTGCCTGCCGCCGTTCGCCGGCGCATGGAATCCTGTCGGTTTACAGGTTCTGCGTTTGCGTAACCTGCCTCGGTTCGAAACATCAACCGAAAAATATGCAAGCGCCCTGCCGGCAACGTATCGGAGCGGTCTCTCTTTCAGCCGTTGCCAATATCCACATTCATTGCGGCGATGCTGTGGATCTTCGGTTTCAGGTAGTCGTCCACGTACGCGCGGTGCGCCGGGTAGGGGATATAGGCATGAACATCGTTCATGGAGTCGAACGTCAGCAGCAGCGCGATGTCATAATCTGACTTTTTCAGGACACGGCCCTGCGAGTACTTTCGCACGCCGGGCAGATTCGGTAAAACCTCGCGTGACTTTTTCAGAACGTCGTCGATTTCCGACGGGTCGGTCAGTTTCAACAGTACGATGCGCTGGATCATGCCGTCTCCTCCCCTGACAGTTACTGCCGTGAATCCGAATTTTCTAACATACGCCTGAAGCAGCCTGAAATCTGCTATGGAACAAGCCTCTCTCTGTCTTTTCGTGCCGACTCGATCTATCTTGCCTGCTAAGATAGATCGAGGGTCGGGATTTGGATTCCGGTGTGTCAACAGGGAGCCAGGCACGATTGTGAAGATCGGCGCGTTTCTGATGGTGCGTGACGAAGAGGCGATGATCGAGACCAACCTCCGCTACCACCTCGAACGACAGGGGCTGGACCACATCATCGTAATCGATAACGGGTCTGTGGACCGGACCCTCGAGATCGTACGCTCATTGCAGGACGAACGGATCACCATACGCCGCACTCCCGCCGACGCAGGCTACCAGCAGTATGTCTTCAGCACTCAGGCGGCGTTTGAATTGTTCGACCGATACGCCTGCAACTGGGTACTGCCCATTGATGCCGATGAATTCTGGGTGAGTGATCGTCACCGCAGTGTGAGAGCTGCCCTTGAATCAAAGACGGACAACGCCGACGTCTACTACACCTGGGCATATAATTTCTATGAAAGCGAGAGGGACGATTCGTCTGAAAACCTGTTCCTGCGCCGTCTCATTTACTTCAGGATGTCGAAGGTCTCCAAGGTCGTTCTACGCCGAAGCATGCGTGACAAGTTTCAATTCCTCCACACCGGCAACCACGACTATGAACCCGTGAAAGGTGAGCAGATCGAACGGGAGCTGGTGAAACCGTCCGACCTTGTGCGCTACCATTACCCCTACATCAGCCGGGAGGACACGAAAGCGAAGGTCTTGAAGCAGGTGGACGGTTTCGTGCGGGCCTTCGGGGATGCCTGGTTGCACGGCGAGGTCGCTGTGGGCCGGCATATATTGAGATGGTACAGGGCGATGGAAGCCGGCGGGTTTGAGGTGTTGTATAAACGAACCGCGTACCTTACCGCCGACCAGATTGCCGACCGATCCCTTCGTCCGCCCGTCCATCGCAACGATACCATGCGTCGATGGTTTCGGAGGACCGGCTCATAAGCCTGGTATTACACCAATGAGGGACTCGGGATAAGACACCGGACGCTTTCATCATCGTGTGGCTGTTGGAATAGAAACGAAAAGGCGCCGCAAAGCAGCGCCTTTTCGTACATGAGCAAACGGTGAAACTTGCGGACTGTCAGGCAGCCTGTCCGCCGAATTGCCCCGATCCTGATTCTTCATCCTTTCTCACCAGCTGATGCGGATGCACAATCGGCACTGTGAGGTTGTCGAAAACCGTACCGTCAACACGCCGCACAAGGATATAGCGGCCGGAACGCTTGCTGTACTGGGACTCAAGCAGGCTGATCTCACGGTGTTCAAGGTCGAAAAGCTGCTTCATCATTTGCTTGTTCATGGGTTTCTATCTCCAGCTGAAGTTTGGCCGAATTTGGGTTTCAAATGTTAGGATTCTGTTAGAAATTACCGAAATCGTCGTCATCCAGGCGGATTTCCTGATCAGGATCTACTTCGCCCCACCCCTTTTGCGGTCGCATATGCGCCGAGTGTCGCACACTCTGTCGTCCGTTATCGCGGTGCAGGTGCTGTTGTTGGCCGTGGCCGGGATGCATGCGGCCCTGCCGTGATTGAGACGGCAGCGCCGGTACATGATAACTTTGCCTCATCCGCAGTTGAAACTGTGCAACCATCTGCCTCAACTGTTCGGCCTGGCTCGACAATTCTTCCGATGCGGAGGCACTTTCTTCCGCACTGGCTGCGTTGGACTGGGTGATACGGTCCACGTCGGAGAGTGCATCGGTCACCTGGCCGATTCCCTGCGCCTGCTCGTTCGACGCACTGCTGATTTCAGCAATCAGGTCGGAGACCCTGGAAACGTTGGTCACGATTTCATCGAGGGCGTTGGACGTCGCGTCCGAAATCTCGGAGCCCTTTTCGACACGTTTCAACGAACCCTCGATCAGTTCCGTGGTCTCCTTCGCCGCCTTCGCGGAGCGTTGCGCGAGGTTCCGCACCTCCTCTGCCACCACTGCAAATCCCTTGCCGTGCACACCTGCGCGAGCCGCTTCCACCGCAGCGTTCAACGCCAGCAGGTTGGTCTGGAACGCAATCTCATCGATCACCTTGATGATCTTCGAAATCTGGCTGGACGACTCGTTGATTTCTCCCATCGCATCCAGCATTTCCTTCATTTGCTCCGATCCCTTGCCGGCCGCGTCGCTCGCCGTGTTGGAGATCATATTCGCCTGGTGGGCGTTTTCGGACGTCTGCTTGGTCTGGGAGGTCATTTCGGTCATGGAGGAACTAACTTCTTCCAGCGCGCTCGCCTGTGTGGTGGCGCCGTGGGAAAGGGTCTGGCTCGCATCGGATACCTGCCCGGAAGCCGCCGAGACCTGCTCCACCGCCAGCATCACCTGGCCCAGGGTCTCTTCCAGGTTGTCCAATGTGCGGTTGAGCGAATTCTTGATCAGCGCATGGTCGCCTTTGAAATCACCTTCAACACGCACGGTCAAGTCTTTGTGTGACACCTTTTCCAGCACCTGGGCCGCTTCCTTCACCGGGCGGATGATGGCGTCCAGCATTTCATTGACCGCGCTCACCAGCTCCTTCACATCACCCTCGAAATCGCCGGGGTCGGCGCGCTTGTCAAGATGACCCTCCAGCGCCGAGGCGACCATTTCGTCGATCAGCTTGCGCATCGTTTCTGACTGTTTGCGGCGCAGCCCTTCGATCTTCTCGCGACGCGAATCGGTCAACGCGGTGATCACCAATGCGATATCCACCTGGAACAGGCGGTTCAACGCGGCACGGAACCGCTCCAGCTCCGCCGTGTTCGCACCGGATTCCTTGACGGCATTGTAGATCACATCGCGCATCACCTCGTACATCGCAACATACCAGTTGCTGTCCAGGTCGATATGGTCATGGATCTGCCCGACACGACGACGGTAGGACACATACTCGTCGTCGATACGACCGTCGAACATGGTCAGGACATACTTTGTCAGGCGGGGACGCTGACGTTCCACTGTCGAATGCTTTTCAAGGATCGCCTTGGTGTTGGAAACACTGAAAATATGCTCGTAGAAGACATCCACAAGATGGTCTGTCACCGAACGGCAGACATCCTTGTAGGTCCCGATCACACCCAGGTCATCCTCCGTGAGACGATTAAACTGAATGCGTTTGCGCATTTCCGGATCCGTCACGGAGATCGAACCCTTCATGTAACTCCGCTCCTGTTCCCTTCGCAGCACAGGAGCGCTGTCTACTTCCAAGGCAGTATCGGCCTCCCGCTTTCGTCCAAAAAACATCCCTGCCTCCTATGTATCCATGATTGAATTGTTCTCTGAAACGGTTAAAACGATCTCTGCTCAGCAGCCTCTTCGTGTCAATCTCGATGCATATACCGGACCGGGTATAATCATCCGCCATCGCACCTGCTGCCTGTATTCCATTCAGATACCACCCGCAGAGATCGCTGTTTCTGCGTACAACCTTAAGCCCGGTCTATTCGGCAGGCATTCAGGATCGTTCGATCTGAATGAAGCCCAACGCTACGCTCGATCGATCAAAGAATGCAAGTGTGATTTTGGAGTTTTTCGAGTTTTTCGACTGCCGGCCATACTATATGCAAAGGGAAGGCCAACAGCAGGAGGGTGCGAGGACGAAACAGGGAGTAAAAAAAACGGCAAAAAGAAGGGTGTTGTATTTCGTCTGTAAGGCGAGGAAACCCGAATTTCAGATTTCGCGCAATCC